>CAINFV010000097.1 GCA_903848235.1 Chlamydiia bacterium
AATGTCGATGATATCTGCCCACAGGACCTCGCTGAGAGCTTTGTGATTTTGAATAAAAGCATCGACAGAGCAGTGCCAGGTCGTATGAAAAGCTTCGAATGCAAACTCTGTATTGCCGCTGTCATGACGCTGTCGGGGCAGGCGAAAGGAAACTGTTCGAACAAAGGGAAGCGAGCATAACTCATGGGTGATCTTGTGTACGGATTCTTTCGAGAGGTGAACAGAGCCCGAGAGGAGGATGGAGACGTCGTTTTGCGGAAGACGGAAGAAGGTAAGATCCAGCGTTGCAGATGACGTACCTGGAATTTTGCTGATGATTGCTGTCACCTGTTGCAAATAGGTTCGTTCGCCAGCTGTAAAGAAAAGAGGGCAGCAAGATATAGGGATGAGGGAGACGTTATCTGTGCCGAAGAATCCGAAGACCCATGCCTGTTCTTTCCACCTTCCATGAAGGGTTATCTTCCGTCGCCATGCAAAGACCTGTTGAGCAGGTACGATCTCGATATTCAGCCCTTCTGGAATATCTTTATACAGCGCCGCCTTCAGCCACTCTTGTTTCAGTGACGGGTGTAGGAGCGGATCAATGTGCTGAAGCTGACATCCGCCACAGCGTCCATAATAGGGGCATAGAGGTGTTATCCGATGCTCGGAAGGGGTTTCTACGGAAACCACAATTCCTTCTGCATACCGTGCTTTTACCTGTGTGACTTCAATGGTCACCTGCTCGTTTGGGATGACATGTGGGACAAAGATGACAATGCCCTGATAACGGATGAGGCCTGAACCGCCGTAGACGAGTTTTTCTACGGTGCCTTTGATTATTTGACCGATGTGGAGAGGAATCATTATGACTTCTTTTCTAAGGATTCTTTTTCGCCGACCTTTTGAAAGTCGCGGATGATCAGATGGATGCTTGAAGCACTCACCTGTGGTGTGTAGGCGACTTTTACAAGCCCTCTCCACCCTCTCAAGGTTGCCATTCTATATGACTGTCCGGAGGCTATCCCCTCGAGCATTCGATCATTCTGTTCGAGGAATAATTTAAGGTGCTGGCGGCCAACAATTTTTGGCTCTTGGACTTGTGTCGCTTCTGTGAAGAGAATTGGAGGGGGATTTCCCTGCCCATATGGCTCGAGGAGTTTTAGAGAATCCATAAGCTCAAACGTCAGCTGGTCAAAAGGAACTTGCGCATCGAGAAATAGCTTTGGCGTGATATGGGTTTCTTGGAGCCGCTCATTGGCGATCTGGATAAACCGGGTGGTAAATTCCTCAATATGTTGCTCTCGAATCGTCAGTCCTGCAGCAGCATCATGGCCTCCGAAATTTAAAAGAAGATCAGAGAGCTCTTTTAACACTGGGAGAACAGGAAACTCAGGGATTGATCGTACAGAGCCTTTTCCTATCTGGCCATCGGAAGCAATCATCACACACGGGCGGTTGTAGTGCTTTGACAGGCGCATGGCGAGGATAGCGATAATGCCAGGATGCCATTTTCTAGATGAGAGGACGATAGCTCTGTTTTCTGTCAGATGGCTATGTTCGTGGATCAGCTTTTCGACATCTTTTGTCATCATCCGTTCTATTTTCTGCCGCTCGATATTATAGAGGTTCAGCTCTATGGCCAGCTTCTCAGCAGCAAGTATGTTACGGACAAGGAGGATCTTCACACCGTTTTCTGGTTCAGCGATTCTGCCTAGGCTATTGAGGCGAGGGGCAATCTTGGAAGCGATGATAGACGTGGTGGCATCATGGACGTCGATCTCGCAGATAGACAGCAGCTTTGAAAGGCCAATGCGTTTTGTCTTTCGCAGCTGCTCGAGGCCATAGCTGACTAAAATTCTGTTTTCTCCTGTCAGCGCTCCCATATCTGCGACAGTTCCGATAGCAACAAGATCTAAGTAGCGTTTTAAATCCACCCGCTTTCCATGCATCCCTTCTTCTTGGAGAAGATGCTCTGTCATGGCGTGGGCGAGCTTAAAAGCAACCCCTACTCCTGTCAGATCACGATTTGGATAGACGCAGTTGACGAGTTTTGGGTTTAGGGTAGCAACGCAATGTGGGATTTTCTTCGTCGGCTCATGATGATCGGTGATGATGACGTCGACATTATGGCGGACGACTTCTTCGATGTGTTCTGCAGCTGTAATCCCGCAGTCGACAGTGATCAGAAGGGTGCAGTGATGGCGCAGGGCAAATTCTAGGGCATCGAGGATCATGCTCTGACGGAGCAGGGCTGTTCTGTTTGAGATGTGAAAGAGGACCTTCGCTCCCACAAATGTCAAAAACTCTGCTAGCAATGCTGTTCCTGTCATCCCATCGACGTCGTTATCGCCATATACAAGGATGGTCTCTTCATTTTTTATAGCTCGTGCTATGCGTTCTACTGCCTGGGGCATTTCAGCAAAGAGAAAGGGGTCTAAAAGATCTGGAAGCCGGGCGTATAGATAGGAGTGAATGGCATCAGCAGAGAAGATCTTCCTGTTGACTAAGATCTCGGAGAGTACGGGGTGGAGATGGAATTCTGTGGCGATCTTTTGTGCTACGTCCGTCTTAACGGTGGGGTCGATCCACAATGGAGGGCGAGTTTCAACGAAGAGAGGAAGTTGCAGCTTCGGGTCAACGGTAAGCGTCGGTTGGTCTAAAAATTCGTCTCTGGTAGTCAATGTTCCTCGCACAGATTTTTTGAAGCAGTTGTCTTCTGATGATCAAGGGTAATTACGCACATCATCTTGCTGGTTAATTCAATTGAAAAATATAGAAAAATATGTAGTTTTTGGATAGAGGTAGGTTTTGAAGCGAGGTTTTTTACAGAATTGCAAAAGCCTCTCAAGTCCAGAAGTCTTGATCCCTCAGTACAAATTACCGGAATACTCCTGCTCTTCCGAGAGGCATCCGAACCATGTCGGGATGTGGTTCAAGAATATACGCTATCACATCCTGAAAAAGTTCTCGTATAGAACGTGAAGGAGGGACGGCGTGCGATAACCTATTTTGATTCTCCGCCGTAAGCGTTCGCGTGTGTCGTTGTTCAGCTATGTATCGTGCTTTTTCAGTATAGGTGAGCTGCTTGAGTTCTCGAATTTTGGCGGCCACCCTGAGAAGCACGAGACGTTTAAATAACTGCTGCACGGCCGGTTGCTGTGCATATAGCTCCGGATGATCGAGGAATTCTATGATGGAATCGATTCTTCGTGCAAATGTCCGATGTACGAGGTGACGGTGGGTTGGTTCGATGATCGATTGTAACGCTTCTCCAAGGAGATGGAAATCATCCATCGCCTGAATCGGGATGCGGTCGAGATACTCATTTACAAGCTCTGTATAGTCTGCTTGCAGGTTAGGCGGCAGTTGTAGTCCCATGAACACTCCTTACAGTGAAAAACGTCGTTCTATCAACGCGCGGCCATGAAGAATCATGGGGGGGCGATAAAATCGTGGTATAAGAATTTCCAGTATGGAAAAATATGTAGTTTTTGAAAAGAGTTTATATTTGAAGTGAAGTTTTTAACAATGTACAAACCATCCTCGTTATGTTAAAAAGAAGTTATTATGACGCAGGAGGTGCGTATGGCATCACGATCTGAATTTCAGGTTCAATCCGGAGCAATGGTACTTTATACTCCACCTCTGTCTCCTAAAAAGGAGGCAGAAAAGTTCATGGAAACCACCTTGAAGCGCTCGATGGATCTCCAGCATGAAGAGGCCAAATTATTTTCGCAAAGAAAGGGCACATTACGCTCTTCGTCGGTACGTCTACGGCAGGAAAAAGTTCTATCATCGACAGATACAAGAAAATGGCCCCCGGTACTGTTGAAGAAGGCTTTGATATAACAGTCGGCCGATCTATGATCGCCCAGATACAAAAACAATTTCCTCTGGAGCTTGCTCTAATACAAAAGGCTCTTGGGCCGAATGCGTCCGATTCCGACGTTGGCAATATGATCTTTTCTCCAAGCGCCTCTCCAAAGTACAAAGAGGGGAGAGATAAAAGTGACATGGCCTCTCTTAAATCTGAATGACGTCATCGCCTCGACCAAGCATTTCTGAAATTCGGTACAGAGGAAGATGGTCGGCATACTTTAGCTCGACTTTGCACAATTTTTGGCCCCATATTTGAGGGAGAAGCTTTCATCGGCCTGACATCTATCGAGAAGGCCTTTTGGGAGAGGTGGTGTTCGGACCTTTCCCGGAACTTTTTGGTGGAAGCGCATGTTATACTTCAGACAAATTATTTCCGTTGCTTAATCGTGATTTAAGATATAACACCAATGCTTCTAAAATTATATTGAGATTTTGATGACTATAACAAATCAGGACATAACGGATCTATTAACGGAATGTTATCCTGACCCTCTTACTAGGATGGCTCAAGTTGAGAAACGCTCTAGCGCTTACATGGGCGGTAAGAGCTTCTCTTTTTGTAAAAACATCGCATTACAAAAAATTACTCCACGCATACATGCAATTTTCATTGCGATTGAGAAATCTCTCAACCCCTATATAAACCTGTCGTTCGCTAACATACCGCATGATTGCGATAATTTATTTTATAATTATCCGGAATACGAAGGCTGCGTTAGAGAGATGCTGCAGAAGCACTTTAAAATAACAATGGAACCGTGTTGCCGACGGTCTGATGGATTTATAATGCACTGGAATCCTTCGCAAAATGACATAATACAAAGGCTGTTGAAAGACCTACACAAATTTTTACAGGCAAAGAACGGGCTTATACACGATTCTCCCCCATCATCGGGGGAAGAGGCAGCAATACCTCCCTCCCCTGAGAGCCAGCAATCACTCCCCACTACAAACGTTAACGAAGGGTTGGGGATAAAGTTTTTGTCGACAGCCCTCCAAGATCCCATACAACAATGCTTTGAGCAAGCAATACGGGGAGCGAAGGAATCGGTAACACTTTTGACCTATTCTCTCTCCTGCGAAAGGATTCTTCGAGAGCTAAAAAGTGCTGCAGATCGAGGACTTCAAGTCCAGATCATTCATGATGCATCGCAGCCCATAATCGATGATCATGGAGGAAAGGTTCAAGTCCATCCGATATTGATCGGGGATGGATATTATAAAATGCACCATAAACTCCTTGTCATCGACCATTCGCATTCATTGATCTGCTCTGGGAATGTCGTCTCTTCTGCTTTTGCGAGTCAAGGTAACTGTGTTTTGCACATTTCGAGCAAGCAAATAGCCGAAAGGATAGAACAACTGAATAAACTCTATCTTAGCGGCACAATCTTGCCCAGAAGCCCTCTCCAGTTGCCACTTGGAGACACAATCGTGACCCTGTTTTCCAACATGCTTCAAGCGAGGGAAATGCATGAGAATCTTCGTAAGCGAATACAGGTGGCAACGCGGCGGGTATTTGTCGCCATGTACATGCTAACCAATAAAGATTTGATTGATGAGCTTTGCGCTGCGGCAAGGAGGGGTGTGAACGTACGCGTTATCCTCGATAGGGGGTTGGCGGCGGCGGCAAATGGTCCCGCGTTTGAAACTCTTCGGAAAAACAATGTTCTATGCAGTTGGTATAACAAGGGGATGCTTCACTACAAAGTTGCCCTCATCGATGATGCGCTCATCTCTGGTTCGAGTAATTGGACAGATGCAGCATTTAGGGGAAATGACGAAACCATGCTCAGCATCGATCCGATGCCGCTACCATTGAGCCGCCGGGTTCAGGAGTGGTGGGAGCGGGTGGAGCACAACTCAACATTGGGTGAAAAGGTTTTAACGTAACTAGATTATTTAAACTTGACTCCTTAGGCTCTCGATTCTTCTCAATGAGATCTTTTACTGCGCGAACGATGAGGCCTGGCTGGTGCCATATGATCGCGTGATCGCTCCAAAAAATTGATTTGAAAGAGCGATCTTGTTTATTAACTCTGCTGAAGAGAGCGTTTTATGAATCGGTATGCAACCTATGCGCCTAACCCTTCAGAGGATTTTAGGTGCTTAATCTGTTTTGAAGACGACAATACTGAAAGAACAGAGGCAATGTCTCATGGGGGGCGCGGGGACCTACATCCCGTGCACAAAGAATGTGCAAAAATATTGGCTTTATACAGGAGCGTCTGTCCCGCCTGCGGGGCATATATTAATACACGACCGCTGGTCCCTTGGCGGCGTCGGATAGTGACTGAAGTTCTGGCTGTTGTCGTAGACGCCGCGAGGGGTGCGGCTGGTGCAGCCTTTGGGGTAAGTGGTGCACTCTGGGGTGCCTTTTTCGGGCATTTTTTGGGTTCTGCAATGGCAATTCGAGCGCTAATCCCAATGATGGGCGGCGCAGGATTCTTAATTGTGCTTGGACCCATGGCCCTAGAACCGGCGCGAAGCAGAAGAGCGGTGATCTCGAGAATAGCGGCGGCAGCGCTCTTCGGCGGCGTCATCGGAACAGCTACGGGAATGTCACCCCCAGTAATGGCTATTACCGTTGTGGGAGCCGGAACGGTCTTGGCTGCAGCCAATGGAATCTTTGAACGGTATTTTTCATAAGTCTTGCCGTCCTTAACTGGACTTTAGCATTTTTTGAGACCGATTTCGCATTCGTTGTCTCTCAGACGATTGCATTTATCATAGATGGCCTGCCCAGGCCGATCTATGATAAATGCAATCGTCTGAGAGACAGCCCTCTGCGAACTCGGTGCCCAAAAAATGCTAAAGTCCAGCTTAACAAAAGTTCTTACTAAGATTTTGGATGAGAAATCTGCATGAGGTGTTCTTCAGTCGCATTTATGCGAAAGCAATCGCAAGAGTTTAATTCGCAAATAAATAAAGAATAATTGTATAATGCTGCTCGTTGTTGTTTATGGGTAAATAAAAAAACAAATAACGTCATTTGCAAATAAAATAGGAGAAATAACCATGGCAGAAGTCACAGCTGCAGCAGCAGCAGCAGCAGCACCGTATAGTAATTTTGAGCCCGGTACGGAACGGGTTTTTTTTGATGAGGCAGTACAGGCCTCAGAACAAGACAGGGCCTCCAGAGATGGAAAATTTCGACACCTCGATGGAAGCTTGAGGTCTGACGCTCTAAAATTTCGAGTCGTTGATCCTGAACTATTCGATAGACTCTTTCCCCAAGTAGCACAAAACGCGCCCCAAGAACAATCGGATAAGCCAGAACATGGCGAAAAATCTGGTCGTGAAATCAACCCCCTGAAACACGTTCGGTATAAAAGACTTTCTAACGGTGTCATAGTATTTGGCGGTAGTGCTCAAAAAAAGCGTCGGCCTAAGTTGACCGCTCCTGCATCTAAGGATAGAGATGTTCTCGTAAGATTGATAACGACAGATGGCCGGGTCGTCGTAGAGCGGATGAAAAAGTCGCAAGTAGAAAGGGAGGTCGCGGAGGAAAGGAGGTCTTTTCTGAAAAGCCATCCAGAATGTGTTCAGTGTTTCAGGGGAAAAAAAAGAAACTAGAAATTTTATCCTGACGCCGTAAAACCCGCCCATGAATGGGCGGGTTGCTATAGTTCAAGCAGGCCCTGCTCCTTGGGAGTTCCTATAAAGCCCACAAGACAAAATGTACGTAACAGCGGTTATCAATTATCGACTTCATGGTACTGACTTGGACGTGAGGACAGGTAGTCGATATGAGTGTTACCTTCTGAGGCCTCAACGTATTCTATATAGACACGATCGTTAAATCCGCCTCGCTCTTTCTCCTTTTTTAGGCACTGTTCCTCAATCTGCTGTAGGGGGATTTCGAAGACGTGTGCAAGGGAGCGGATAACTTCAAGGAGATCGGCCATCTCTTCGATGATATCTGTTTTAGACTCTGCTTGTGCCGCTTCTTCGGTTTCTTCGAGAAGCTTGCGTTTGAGCTCGTGGATGAATTCTTGGAGCTCCAGCTTCCTCTGACAGCAAGAAAACCCTTTGTTCTGCATGATGGCGGGGATCATGTCTCGAACAAGCTTGTCCATTCTGAATCGACGTACAGGTCTTTCCGGCATATATTCTCTTTGGGGCACAGTCTTACGATCAGCCTTTTCGCTGACAATGCGAGCTGAAAGGCAAATTGCATGGTATGTCATGAGATCTGTCCCTGACCCGTATGGGGGTCAGGGGAGGAGGCTTTTTTTAGCCGCCTTGGTCTTCGCGCTGATGGAAGAAGACTAGAAGAGGCGGTGCTATGAAGAGGGAAGAGATAGTGCCGAGGAGGACGCCGAGAAACATGACAAATGAGAATCCAAAGAGCGCAGGCCCTCCAAGCAGCACGAGGCAGAGGAGGACGACGAGGGTGATTCCAGATGTCAACAGCGTTCTGCTTAAGGTACTGTTCAGCGCCATGTTCACGATTTCTGAGAATCGCTTCTTATGGTACAGCGACAGGTCTTCACGCACGCGGTCAAAGACGATGATCGTGTCGTTGAGCGAGTAGCCGATGATGGTCATCAGCGCTCCTATCACCTCAAGGTTGATCTGCACTGGCAGGCCAAAGAGGCGGAGGATAGCGATGACGGCAAGTGTCAGCAGAACGTCATGGAGAAGGGCGAGGACGGCGCTGACGGCGTACTTCCATTCAAAGCGTACCGCGATATAAATCAGGATGGCGAGGACAGCAAGGCCGAGGGCGATGATGGCGTTGTTGCGCATCGCATCTGAAAACTGACCGCTGATGGCTGTCCACTGTTGGACAAGATCCGTGCGGTCCACAGGGCGGATGTCAATGCCGCCTTTTTCTAGCGTGGTGACGACCCAGTCTAGACGTGGTATCTGCTGATAGGCATAGGTCCCGACGGCGGCTTCCGAGGCTTGCGGAAGATCTGCGAAAGGACGGCCTGGCTGTTCTAGAGAGGAGCTAAGCTGGATGCGAAGAGCGGTTGGTCGGCCAAGCTCTCGAATCTGAATCTCGCTAGACTGAACACCGTTTGCTTCGAGAGCCTTTTCAGCAACTTCTCGTGGGCTAGAGGTGGATTTTGTCGTCGCTTCGAGGACAAGAGCATAGCCTCCCGTGAAGTCCATGCCGAGCATCGATTTCCATGTGCTGCCAGTGACGATCACACCGATGACAAGGATGGCAACGGAGATGATATAGGCAAGCTTCTTCCATGCCAGGAAGTCATAGGCTTTCGAGGAGATCCAGTTGGCCATTGACAGCTTGGTATGTTTTGGATTTTCCGCCCACCCTGTGAAGTAATAGCGCGTGACGAAGAGGGAGGTGAACATCGAAGAGGTTAATCCGATGATCAATACCATAGCAAAGCCACGGACAGGACCGCAGTCGAACTGCGTGAGTATAAAAGCCGCGATAACCGTTGTGAGGTTTGAGTCTGTGATGGCAGAAAATGCCTTTTGATAACCTCGTGCGATGGCTGATGAGATACGATTAGAAATCGAAAATTCTTCGCGTATGCGCTCGAAGACTAAGACGTTAGCGTCAACTGCCATGGCGACGGTGAGGACGATACCTGCTATCACTGGCAGGGTGATGGCGGCTTCGATGTTCTGCATGACAGCCCAGATGATGAGCAGGTTAAACAGAACAGCGATGCTGGCCACAACGCCCGCAAAATGATAGTAGGCTACCATGATCCCTATGACGGCAACGATTGAAAGAGAGGCTGCCAGAAGCCCTTGGTGGCGTTCGCGAGTGCCGAGGTCAGGACTGACGTTTTGTTCGGAGAGAATTTTTGGTGTAAATGATAGCGACCCTGCCTGGAGATTTGTCGCTAGATTTTGCACTTCTCGTTGACTGAAGTTACCGGTGATCATCGCGCTGTCGCGAAGAGCACTGGAGAGTGAAGGAGCGTTGACGACGGTTCCGTTGAGGATGACAGCCATGCGCCATCCACGGCCATGGGAATACTGCTCGCGAACCGTCCCTAGTATCCCTTCCTCAGAAAACTGCGATGTCCAGGTATAGAACTCATCACGAGGGTGGATTCCCTGCCCACGGCAGTCGGAACCGCGGATGCCGAAAACGAGGATGTTTCCTTTTGAAGGGTCGTATGATGGGTGGACATTCTCTAGGTTGCATCCTTCGAGGGAATAGTTTTTAAAAACGATTATCAAGGGATTTGCTTGTGACGGCCATTCTGATGGGTCATCACCATGCCAACGGGCGATGATAGATACATGATCGTCAAAAGCTGTCGACGAAGGTGGCGACGATGGATCTTCAAGGACAAGGCCTGCGTCGAGAATCGCTTTGATGTTATCATCGCTGACGAGACCTGCTTTGACAGCAGTGATCTTTCGCAAGGCGATTTTGTTGATGCATTCACTGTCTTTGCAGTTCGTGACCACCGCTTCGTTCCATACCTCTTGGAGGAACGCCTGCACGGGCTTTGCCATCTCGGTATTCATGGGGCCGAACTGCTCATTGGCAATGTGGAAGTACATCGCCGATGCTTTCACAAGCTCAGAGGCGCTGACGCCGCTGACGCCAGGGAAGTCAATGAGTATAGTTCCATTTTCAATACGGAGGGTGCGTTCTGAAACCCCCATTTTGTTCAGCCGTGAGTAGAGCTCCGACGTTGCCTGTTTGAGGTCGTCCATCTTTGTGACGGGACGATTTGCTTGGTCGAGGAGGCCTACGCGTACGCTTTTTCCTCCTGATAAGTCAAGCCCCCAGCGAAGGATCCTTGTGTCATCGCCACGCCAGTATTTGTTCCATGAGCGCTTGAAATTTGACCAGACGATGTTCTTCGTTGGCTTTGGTATAGAGAATCGTTCTGCAGGGCTGAGGGATACTTGCGCCGCCTGCCATGTTTCACGCCATTTGATGAGGTCTTCTTGGCAGCTATCGTCAATGTGATTCTCTGCGAGAATGCGGTTTTCCCAGGTTCCACATTCTAGAAGAGCTACATTGGTGTTTCCAGGCACATAAAAAGCCTCGCGAGTAGCTTCTATAAGAGGGGCGTAGAACTGGTCGAGTTCGAAGACGACGTCATTGGCAAATTCAGAAGAGGCGCCAAGCACTTTCCCAGGGTAGACGACGAAGCCGCGTTGTTGGAGAAGGGATGCTAAGGCATCAAAGTCTTTTTGAAGAGTAGGATCGCCGCCAGCTGCATTTTTATATTCCAGAAGATCCATTCCACCGCGGACAATGACATACAGAGAGCCTGTCTTCAGAGTTCCATTGTCAATATCAGCAGAAGCAG
This sequence comes from Chlamydiia bacterium, assembly GCA_903848235.1. Lineage (GTDB taxonomy): Bacteria > Chlamydiota > Chlamydiia > Chlamydiales > FEN-1388 > CAINFV01. Next base: position 11,124 of record CAINFV010000097.1, read on the forward strand.
GTGAGAAGACGACGAGGCAGAGAGTCTTTATATCTGGAGCTGCAGCATGATATTGATCAGCGCTGAGTCGGGGGAGAGCTTCGGCAGAAAGGTCAATGCTCTGTGGGTTCCATTCTGTTGAAATCTCGTCGAGAAGCGTCTTCGCCATTGATGCGGCGACACGGCTCAGCTGCAGCTCGATGACACCGTTTGAGGTGGGAGACTGTGAGAGAGCTGCGTGATATGATGTTCCTTCTCCTTTGAAGGTCTCCTCAGTCTGGCGTGAAATACGCGCCACTTCGTTCATCACCATCTTGCTGACAGCATCTTGAAGGCGAGCAGCATTTTCTGTTGTGGGATGAGCGTTTTGAAGAATCGCTGCTACATCGTGATGCAGCTCAAGGGTCAGCTGGTCTTCTGTCCAGTCAACGGCAACAGACGTAATCAGAGGGTTGCGGTCGCCAAGAGAGAGGATATAGATAGTTTTGGCAGATGTCGCTCTTGCATTGGTAATCCACTTTGACAGCGCTTCTTTGGACAGCGGCGTCGAACCATTGTCCAGGAGTGGTTTTTTACTCAGCAGCCATGCTGCTGCCTTTCGATATCGGTCGATGCGTGCTGCGAGGCGTTGTTCTTTTTCAAGAATCGCTGTCGACACTACTTTGCCCTGCGCTATGGTCTCTTTTTGCTGCGCTTGCGACGTGTCTATCTCTGACTGGAGCTGTACTGCCTCTTGTTGAAAGCGGGTGATAAGGGCATCGAGGTGAGGTGTTGCAACGCTTCCTTGGAAGAGGTTTTTCAATAGCCGTGTTGTGAGCTTTTGATCAGTATCAAGAGTGGCTTCCCATTCAGCAATGTCTGTTGCTATCTGCTCTAGAGCCTGTTTGTCATCGCCTTTAAGGGCGGCATCCGCTTTTTCTGCAAGCGCTGAAGGGCCGCTGCAGGCGTAGGCGACGGCTACAAATCTGTTGCGAGCTATGTCGAAATATTCGGGTGACGGCTGTCCATCTTTCTCTTTCTTCGAGATGAATTTGAAGTACTCGGGTACTGATGAGGGAGGTATCTGAATTCCAAGATGGCTCCTCACACGAATTGAGCAGCCGCTGACGTCATCGAGGAAGAGCTGGGAGGGCTTGAAGGAGATGAGCATGCCGGCGCGGGGAAGGAATTTCTGCACGATTGTCGCTTCTTCTGGCGTTGCTACATCGAAAGTAATTATTGTCGGATTTGCAGCGTCGACTTTGATATTCGACGGGTGGACACCGACCATGGTGCTGAAGTTGTGAATCCAATCGACGGCATCAGGAGAGAGGTTATTTACCCGCTGTGCAATGGCCAGCTCTATAGCTTCAGAGCCCTTTGCATCGACAGGCTGGCTCAGGGGCCGCATGTAAAAAATAATCGTTGGGAGAATGTTGTACAGGGTCCATGCCAAGACAGTCAGAATAACGGCGAGCTGCCAACGTTTTTGCTTTTCCATCGATATCCTTTAATTTCAAAAAAGAACAGAGAGACACAGACTATCAGAGAGGGCGCGATTCTGTCTATCAACCAGGTGATTCTGAGAACAACGAAAGAATCCCTCCTCATGACACAAGATTGTGTCATGAGAAAGAGACGAGAAATTTTTCTTAGAATTGAGACGAATGGTGGGTGACAGTCTCGACTTTTTTGTTCTGATCGAATTTGATCACGACCGTGAGTGTCCTCTGAGAGACTTCATTTCGATTTACATAGTCTGCACCAGTTTGGCAAAACAAAAGAAATCCTCCACAGCCTGAAGACCTGACCTGAGTGGCTATTTTGTCATAGATCCATGTTTCTTTATTGTCTTTATCATTGGTGACAATGTTTGGAGAGCCTAAAGCAATGGCGAGTTCATCTTGAGACATGCCTGGGCGAATTTCTTTTTGTACGACACCAAGTGTCATCTTTTTGCTGTCGCTATATGTGTCGTCGTAGAAGTTCTTGGCATTGCACCCGGCAAGAACCAGCACAATGAATGGGATATACGTTAATAGTCTCATCTTAATTACCTATTTAATTTAAACTGGACTTTAGCATTTTTTGAGACCGATTTCGCAT
>CAINFV010000098.1 GCA_903848235.1 Chlamydiia bacterium
GGCAAATCTCTGATCTACAGCTAGCCACATGTCAGCGCCGCCAACAGATTGCTGGGCAAGCACGGCCATGGCGGCCAGATCGCGCTGCACATCTTGATATTCAGCGACAAAAACCTTTCGGCGCTCGAAATAGCTCCAGCAGAGACGGAGCAGCTCTTCTGCTACCATCTTCCCCAAGAAAATGGGATGGTCGAAAATCTTCTTATATGTTGGGAGTACAGAAAGCCGTTCATGAAGATCGGCGATCATCGAGCCATCCTCCGCCCGAATTGGGCGAATCGTAACCACTCCTCTATCAAGAGGCATCTCTTTTATATATTCAATAGGATATGGCCTACAGACAGGTGTCACACGGAAGTTAGGGTGAGCTAAAACAATTCGTGCATCAAGGCAGATGACCCCTGATGGGGACGCGACGATGGGATTCATGTCGCATTCAACTACTTCCGGCACTTCGAGAACAAGCTCTGAGAGGGCGATTAGCAAATCTTCTATGGGTTCTAACGGCACTTTCCCGCCACCCCGTGAAGTTGACAGTGCTCGTGATATTTTCGTCTTTTCGATCATCTTCCGCGCCAGTAGAGCATTCAATGGCGGCAAGCCAAGAGCTTCATCATGAAAAGCTTCAACATAAATCCCTCCAGCACCAAAGAGGAGCACCGGCCCAAATTGCGGGTCTATCGAGCTTCCTACGATCAGTTCAATACCTTTTGCCTCACACATTTTCTGAACAGTGACTCCAGAAAACGCATCCTTGCCATACCCTTCTACAACACGATTTTTTATTGATGAAAACGCCTCGCGAACTTCCTGTCGTGTCATAAGGCGAAGACAAACACCTCCCACGTCACTTTTATGGGTGATCGTTGGGGATTCTACTTTCAAAACGACCGGATACCCTATTTGTTCAGCGATCTTAACAGCCTCATCGATTGTTTTTGCTAAGAATGCCTCTACAACAGGTATGCCATATGACTTGAGGAGCTGTTTTGACTCCCTTTCGGTGAGGAAGGCGCGTTTTTCCGCTGCTGCTTTATGAATCATGTCACGTGCTTTCGTCACCCGTACTCTGACCTCTTCTTGCGAAGGATATGTTCTCCAGCGCGGTGGCGTGCAGAAGGTTTTCATAATCTTAGCGTGCTTCCACATTGTAGCAAGACTCCACGACGCATCATCGGGATATTCAAAGCATGGGATTCCTGCTTTAGAGAAGACCTGCTTTCCTTGTGCTACTGAGTTTCCCCCCATCCAGCTTGCAATCAGAGGTTTTTGCGATAGTGCGGCAAACCGTTGCAAGCTTTCAGCAGTCTTTGTTGGGTCGGTCATATCCTGAGGAGTGAGAATGACCAGCACTCCATCGACCTCTGTATCCTTCACCACGGCTTCCACTGCCTTTTCATACCGCTGTGGATCAGCATCTCCCAAGATGTCGACAGGATTCGAATGGCTCCAGGCAGCGGGAAGAAACGATGAGAGATGGTCAATGGTCTTTGCGCTTAATTTCGCCATCTCCGCGCCATTTCCCACCACGGCGTCCGTAGCAAGGACAGCAGGACCTCCGGCATTCGTTACA
>CAINFV010000099.1 GCA_903848235.1 Chlamydiia bacterium
GAAGCAGCGTCTTGCAGAGGACGGTCGAACTCCGTTTGGCAAGCTGCTACCAGCACTGGATCTGACGACGGAAGAGAGACCTCATTCCATCGCTGCCCTTCACTTGCATCCCCCTCTTGCGCATAGCAGACGTCTTTGGCACTCTGAGGTTGTAGGCCATGATTGTCAGCTGCCTGTGGAAAGGCAGTGGACGCCACCGTCACCCGGCCAACGTTATTCTCTTGATCGGCATCATCAACTCGAAGATCGGGAAACACATCCGCCACCTCGTCAAAGAAAAGGCCTAAGAGATTTTCTTCCCCCAGATCTATTTTCTTCGGCATGTCGTCTTGCTGAGCCTCAAGCTTGTTTTCCTGATCAAGCACAACACGCTGCCCTTCGGTAATTGGCGTCATAGATGGCTCTTGAGCAGGCTCCACCACCCGTGCTACTGTCGGTTGTTTCTGCTCTGGAGGCGTTGGAGTGGCTTCAGGAACCGGTTTTTCTGCTTCTATAGGTACCGGATATGCGCCTCCAAATGGGACATTCTCTCCAAGGAGCATTCTTGCCTGTTCTAACGTCTCTTCGAATTTCGTCACACGGCCGTAGAACAGTGTTGAGGCAGGATACGAATAGTATGTGATCTTCCCGCTTTCAAGACACATTGACTGAACCGTTTCCATGTCCGCCTGGGCCGAGAATACGTTGTCGGTGTCAATTTTCAGATACACATGATTCAATGAAAAAGGCTCAGGAAGCAAATTTCTTTCGTGAAGTGCAGGATCATTGTTGATCTTGTCAACAATCTGCTCCGCGACTCCTACAAGCATTTTCCGCGCCTGATTTATAGAAAGAGTTCGATAGCATGAAAAATATAAGTCTACGCCTAGCAATCGGTTCTGATTGACGTAGGCACACGACCAGTTCAGAAGAAAAGATTTCGACCTAAACAGCTCTGCAGCTTGAAGTCGTAAAAAATAATCTACATATTGCCGATCCTGAGGAGCGGCATATCCGCCTAGAAATGACGCACTAAAAAGAACAGGGAGGAGAAGACTGTACCATCTCTTCATTACCTTGGCTCCGCTAGAAAATCTCGATGAAGACTCCAAAAATCTTTCGCCAGACTACTGATGTGAATAGTTTTTTCCAACTGGACTTTAGAATTTTATAACGTTGATGTCACGAGAAGTTCTGCATCCTCTACGAAATACATCGCAATAAAGATTTACTCTAGCTCACTGCTCTCTGACCGCAACCGCTCAATGAGCAGCTCGGCAAGCTTGCGTATTTCTGGTCGCGTGCTCGAGATATTGAGCTCTGAAAGGCGATTCCTATTTTCTTCGAGAATCTGCGTGAAAAAATCCTCCCTATCAAGCTGCAGATACCCTCTTTCCTGTGATTGAAAGACCATGTCACGTAGTTGAGGAAGTGCAAAGCCGTTGCTCTCAAGAGCATCTATTAACGCCAAAAACTGCTGTACGAGCCCAATCACCATTTTCTTTCCTTCTTCACCACCAGAGGCAAATTCTTCGAACAGCCCTCGCGGTAATCCAGAAAAGTTGAACCCTGAACTCTCTCTTGCTTTGACCCAATATAGACGTAACAGCTTCTCTTGCAACGTCATCCCTTCGGATAGAATGCCTTGAAGGCGATCAGCGTTCCGATCAAAAAAAGCCTCCGCGCTATATCTATCCACCGTTAGGGTATCACCTGCTATGGTCACCGGCTCTGCTCGACCTCTTAAGACGTCAAGTACCGTTCGTATGAAGGACTTGACGCCCATCCTTTCATACAAGTCAATACCATCTCCCTCTTCATCCATATCTTCAAAGAGATGACCATGAGAAATGAACCCTCTCAACGGATTCACCATACATGCCCCCACCTCAACTGAGTACAGGGTCGTAGCATCAACACCTCCAACTTTTCACATCCAAAATACTCTTCGTACCATTCGACTACATTATAACAAATACTTTTTTTAACATAAAATATTCAGGGTAGCTGTTGTGTTGAGAAATACGAATAACCGGAAGCGGAAAGACTGGATTTATACCTCTTCTTGTTCAAGAATCGGTATACGAACGCGCGTTAGGACTACACTCGACTTTGCAAAGTCGAGCTACACAGTTCGATATGCCTTATACCATGAAGCAAATCGATCAATCCCCTCTGCCAGGGAGATCTTGGGAGCATATCCAAAGTCCGATTGAGCCTTTCGTATATCAGCCCATGTCTCGACCATGTCGCCAGCTGGAGCCTCTACTTCTCGCAAAAGTGCTGTACACCCTAAAGAAGTCTCAAGACATGTCACCAACTGATGCACGCTCTGTGAGTGGCTGTTCCCAAGGTTATACACGCCATAGTCCTTTGGACAGGAGAGGGCGCCGGCAATGCCTTCGACGATATCGTCAATATAGGTAAAATCTCGGCGCAGCATCCCTCGTCCGAACATCGCAATGGGCTCGCCTTTCACCATCTTTTCGGCGAAGAGAAAATAGGCCATATCAGGGCGGCCCCAAGGGCCATAGACAGTAAAAAATCGTAATCCTATCAGCTTCATGCCAAAGAGGTGGTGATAAGCATAGGCCATCAGTTCATTTGCTTTCTTCGTCGCCCCGTAGAGATTTGCCGGGCTATCGGTTCTATCCTCTTCTGAAAAGGGAAGCTTTGTATTTGTCCCGTAGACAGAAGAGCTTGACGCCCAGACAGTTACGATAGAAGGATGGCAACGCACAGCCTCTAAAACGCTCAAAAACCCATCAATATTCGACTGGAGGTAGGCCTCAGGAGCCTCCAATGAATAGCGGACACCTGCCTGCGCCGCTAAATGGACAATATGGGTGATCTTCTCTTTCTCGATCAGCTCTTTGAGCTTTTGCGTCTCTTCAACTCCTTGCGTCACACAAGAAATTCCCATTCTCTGCAACAGCGCCGTCCTGTCGTTCTTCAACTGCACGCTGTAATAGGGACAAAAATTATCAAGGCCGATCACAGAATGGCCAGCTTCTTTCAACTTTTTGGCCACGTGAAAGCCGATGAAACCGGCTGCCCCTGTCACCAACACATTCCATGTATCGTTGCCCATTCCATTTTCTCCCATTCATTTTCACCCGGACTTTAGCATTTTTTGGGGCCCGATTTCGCATTCGTTCTCTCTTTAGACTTCTTGTATTTATCATAGATGGCCTAACTAGGACGATCTATGATAAATGCAATCGTCTAAAGAGAGAACGCTCTGCGAACTGGGGTGCCCCAAAAATGCTAAAGTCCAGGTTACCGAGAGTAAAAGAGGGGCGGATTCCTAGCAAAGCATCTTCTTGTCAAAAAATCACGAAAGTCCAGTATGCGAAAAAAGCCAATGCGGTACTCTGATATATTCAGTATGGAAGAAGAGGAAAGCGATGGAACAGACAACGTGTTGTCAGACAGATGTAGAAAGCATCATGCGACGCCTCAAAGGTGGTAATACCCCGTATACCCAACCCAAACCTCAACTGTCACCTTTGCCATCCACTTCCTCAGAGGTCTCTGAGCTGAAGACCATCGTAAAGACGCTTGGCGCAAAGCTCAAAGACGCCTATCAGGAGCTGGCCGATAACAACGCAGCGCTCTCCTCCTCAGAACAGATACAGCATTCTCTTAAACAAGCAATTGAACAACTAAAAGCCTCTCTTTCCTCAAAAACTCAAGAGTTTGAAACAGCAGAAAACGAACTGCAACAGAGATCGCTTACCATCGAGCAGCTCGAGCGTGATCTTGTCGACGTGCGCAGTAAAGCATCGACACCATTGCCATCGCCTGATCTTGCTAATCTCCGCGATGAGCTCCTGGCTATTCGAGCAGAGCAGCTGAACTGGCACGAAGAGCGCAAGCGGTTAGAGACCCTCCTCGAACAAGAACACCATAAAGGACGTTCTGAGACCTCAAACACAAATGGCCAGCTCGTACGCCTTGCGATGGGCTGCAAGCAGCTCGAAGAGGAGATACACTCCCTCAAATGCGAGCGTGCAGCGACACTCCGGCAGTTCAACCAGTACAAAGACCTGAGTGAAGAATCTCAAAAAGCGCTGGCTGCAGAGAGGGAAAAGGGGCACGAACGTGAAGAGGCACTAGCATCAAGCACACGGACGATCCAAGAACTTCTAGACACGATAGAAAAAAACAAGACGGCTATCACCACTCTGGACGAAGCACAAGAACAGGCAGCACACAAAGAAGCTTCTCTTCTCTCTGAGATTTCATTGGAACGAGCAAGTCTTGCCAGTGAAAAGGAGGCATGCGCGGCTCTTTCCATATCGCTGAAAGCTGCCAACGAGTCATTCCACGCTCTCTCATCACAGCTCGAACAAGAGCGCCGCCTCTTCCACGAGACAGATGAAAAATGCATGCTCTTCCAAAAGGAAAAAGAAGCCGCTGATACTCGTGTCAAAGAAGTCGAAGAACTCCTCATCATCAAGCTGCAGACGATCAGCGATCTTGAAGAACAGCTTGGAGAAGCGATCACGCAGTGCGATGACACAGAACATAGAGCCGTGAATTCGGAGGAAGGGGCAGCACGTCTTGCCGAAGATCTTCATAAGATGACCGAAGCACGAGACTCCCTCCATGACAAAGGATTGAAACTCGAACAGCAGCTCGGCCGTACCTCTGCTGAAAATGCAGAGCTGAAAAAACGGTCTGAAGCCTTTGAACGGATGAAGAAAGTTATCGTTGAGGCATCTTCACATGCCCATGCCATTCTCAGAACCCTTGATGGGAGCACAAAACCTACGCCTGCTATCTCTCAACTGGTCGAAGAGCTGTCGATTCACCCCCAAGAACAAGAACGATCTCTTTTCGAGGAGCGGTTCGAACAACATGAGCTCTTCTAGAGTCATCCTCGGCGTTGACCCAGGAACGATTGTCACGGGATACGCCGTCATCACTGTGTCGCCAGCCCTCCAGCCACGTGACTTTGGATGTATCCGCCCTCCAAAAAACGCTCTACTCAGCCTACGCTACCATGTCATCTTCCAAAGCCTGGTTCACATCATCCGTACCCATGGTGTTACAGAGATGGCCATCGAAACACCCTTTATCAACAAAAACCCCCAAAGCGCTCTGAAGCTGGGCAGCGCCTTAGGCTGCGCTATTATTGCAGCAAAAGAGCATGGGCTTTCGGTATTCGGCTACTCTCCGCGCCAAGTAAAACAGGGGATCACAGGGCTTGGCAGCGCCACGAAGGACGACGTGGAGACCTTTCTCCGCGCTCTCCTCCATCTCAAAAATGCTGACCTACGCCCTGACGCCAGTGATGCTCTGTCCATTGCTATCCATCATGCCAATGCCTCCCCCCTTCATCCGCCAAAGGAGCTGTAACCATGTACGAATATCTCGAAGGAACACTCCATGCTATCCTCCTCGACTCCGCCATCCTCGATATTGGTGGTATCGGCTACCATATTCATATCGCCAAGACCAGCCCTGCTCGTTGCAATCCCCTAGGGCAAAAGCTCAAGCTCTACGTCGATCTCGTCATCCGAGAAGACTCGCATACCCTCTATGGCTTTGCCTCGCCCCATGATCGTGATTTCTTCCGCCTTCTTCAACAGGTCAGCGGTATTGGCCCAAAAGTCGCTCTTAACATCCTCAGCCATTCCCCTGCTGAAGAATTAGCCACGACAATTTTCCGCAAAGATACAAAATTCCTCTCTTCTATTCAGGGCATAGGCAAGAAGCTGGCAGAACGACTTGTCTTAGAACTCCATGAGCGCATTGACGAGTTTGTTTCTTCAAGCACCTTCACCTCTATCTCCCACGATGCCATCCGCGCTCTTCAGACACTTGGCTTTTCAGCAACAGAAGCCAGGAATGCTATTTCGACAGCGCAGAGGGAATCGCCCTCTCTTTCTTCTGTCGAGCAGATTGTACAATACGCTCTTTCTAGCAAGAGGTAATAGCAATGAAGCTTCCTGAAAAAACGAGTATTCATTCCATCGCCATTCGCTGCCCGAATTGGATTGGCGATGCTGTTATGGCAACACCGGTGTTTCATCAGGTGAAGCAGCTCTTCCCACAGGCATTTGTCACGGCGATAGCTCATGAACCAATTGCACAGCTGCTCGATGGCGTTGAAGGAATCGATGAGTTTTTAGTCTTTTCAAGAACAACGAGAAGAAAACGAAAGGAAGAGGCACGGGTTTCCAAGGAACTAAAGACTCGGGCTATCGACCTTGGCATTCTGCTGACAAACTCTCTGTCATCAGCGTGGATGTTCTGGAAGGGACATGTAAAGTGGAGAGTAGGGACAGGGGACCATATCCGACGGTTCCTTCTCAATATCCCCGTGAAAACAGAAAGCAATGAGCAACATGACGTGTTGTCCTATAGGGAGATTCTCCGACCTTTTGGAAGTGTTCATGAACATCCCCATCTCGAGCTAAAGGTCCGAGACGAAGAGCAACAGAAGATGAAAGAGATGCTCGCTCGCCTTGGCAGAAGCGAAGATGAGAGGCTTGTGATCATTAACCCCGGCGCCGCTTACGGCTCTGCTAAATGCTGGCCTCAGGAGTATTTCCGAGCAGTAGCAGAGGCATTAAGTCAGAAAAAAGGCGTGGTATGCGTTTTTGTTGGTGATCATGCTTCAGAGCCAATGATTGATGAGATTGTCCGCAATTTACCGAAGAATGTTATCAACCTCGCTGGGGCGACGTCGCTTCGGGATCTGATGGCGGTAATCTCTTTGGGAGACTGCATCCTCAGCAATGACTCAGGACCCATGCATATCGCTGCCGCTTTTAAGCGCCCCCTGCTCGCCATTTTTGGATCTACCAATCCAAAGAGAACAGGGCCATGGGAATGCGGCAAGGTATTATATAAACACGTCGCATGCTCTCCATGCTATTTACGAGAATGTCCTATTGATTTCCGCTGCATGCGCCGCATAACCCCAGAGCAGGTTCTCGACGCTATCGAAGAGATACTGGCATAACACAAGGCCAATTGATGACAGATACCAGTAAGCTCATAGAGCAACGTACAGCCATTGAATCGTTGAGAGTAGCTTCCCACAGACATCTGACACCTGTCGCGGCTCCAGTAGGGCCGTCGTATTCCCACCCTTCTTTGATCTTACAGGGAAGGAAGCTCGGGTGTGTGGTGATGGCAGGAGGGCAGGCGACACGTCTTGGCTCTACATCGCCAAAAGGAGTCATCCCGTTTTCTGCTGTGGCTAACAAACCGCTCTTACAAATTATCGCTGAAAAAGTCAAAGCATACTCACGCTGTTATGGAATTGAACCCTGCCTTGCCATTATGACATCGGAAGCTTCCGACGCCGCAACACGAACGCTCTTTGAAAATCACCAGTTTTTTGGCTTGCGATCTGTAGAGTTTTTTGTACAGCCATCATTACCGCTGTTGGATATGACAGGAGAGCTTATCACCGGCAGCGATGGAACAGTGCTAACGGGTCCTGATGGCAATGGCAGCGTGTTTGCTGGTCTCATGCGTTCTGGGATAGGAGAACAATGGGAGCAAGATGGCGTGGAAGGCGTCTGCCTCATCATGGTCGACAACCCTCTTCTTGATCCTTTCTGTCCGGCGATCTTCTCCCCGATCTTCGAAGGCTGCGACCTGACGGCAGCCGCTATAGAGCGGGCCAGTGCAGAAGAGCAGGTGGGGCTCTTCGCAATCGATAATAAACGCCTTTGTGTCGTTGAGTATTCAGAGGTAGATCCCGTGCTCAGAGCCGCACGAGATGACCAGGGGCACCTTGTATTCCGCTGGGCGAACATCTCCTTTTTTGGGTGCAGCATACCCTTCTTGAAGGAAGCGGCGGCAGCGCCCCTTCCTCTTCACGTTGCGAAGAAAAAAGTCCAGGGAATAGAGGTTTGGAAGTCAGAGTATTTTGTCTTTGACGCTATGTCCGCAGCACGAACCATCACCCTTATCCCCCTCGAGCGCGAGGCATGCTTTGCACCAATCAAAGATACTCTAACTCTTGAAAAAGCTCGCTCTGCAATGGTAGCACGGGACAGAAGGCGTTTTTTTGAGCTCACAGGGGTAGAAGCTGAGGCCTCAGTCCCTTTTGAACTGTCTGCCTCCGCTTTTTATCCATCAGATCGTTTTTTGACTTGGCTGCGCGGCAACATCTTGCGACGAGGCTTTCTCGAAGAGCCTTCAGAATCTTCCTCTTGAGGCGGAAACATACGCGCTATCTCAGTTGCGGTAAGAGTTCTAAACTCACCGACGGGAATCGTGCCAAGTGCGAGATCTCCGACTTTCACCCGCTTGAGCTCGATGACGTTAAGCCCTGCTGCTGCCAGCATTTCGCGCACCTCATGGCGTCTTCCTTCTTGAACGACAATGCGAAGTGTTGAGCGTCGTATCTTCGACACTCGCTGTGGGCGCACATGAGCTCCTTCTACTACACATCCTTCAGACAATGTAACAAGATGATCGTGGGTTACTTCTTGATCTACCTTCGCAATATACTCTTTTTTTATTCCACCCGAAGGGTGCATCACTCGATTGGCAAAGTGGCCATCGTTTGTGAGGATGAGAAGCCCTGAAGTATCTTTATCAAGCCGCCCTACGGTAAACAGGCGAATGCCAGGAGAGACTTTTATCAAGTCTATGGCTCGATATCTAAACTCTGCAGCATTCGTGCAGTGATATCCAACGGGCTTGTTCAGGGCATAGTAGACTTTTTTTGGCTGAGAGGTGAGGCGCTTGCCGCCGACTTCTATGATATCAACGAGAGGATCCACCATCGTCTGTGGAACGATCTCTTTCTTTCCATTAACGGTAGCCGCCCCGTCGAAAATAAGCTGCTCTGCAGCCCTCCGCGATGCAATGCCTGCCATTGCTATGACTTTACTCAAGCGCTGTTTTGTCACTGTAAGATCCCCTTCTCCTCGGTATGCTAATCGCCCCCCTCACGATGAAGAAGTCACACGACGATATGAATTGTTCTCAAAAGCATACGTAATAGGAACTCCAGTAGCAAGCTCATACCGAAGGATACTCTCTTCGTCCATCTGTTCTATATGTTTGATGATAGCGCGAAGAGAGTTACCATGCGCTGACACCAATATCGTCTTCCCTTCTTGAAGCGATGGCTTAATCGTCCCTTCGAAATACGGAAGCGTTCTTTGAAGCGTCATCTCAAGGCTCTCTCCTTCTGGAGGAGGAGTACGATAGCTACGCCGCCACTGGTGAACGAGATCCGCGCCAAACTTTTCAGCTGTCTCTTTTTTGTTCAGCCCTTGAAGAGCGCCGTACATCCGTTCGTTGAGAGCTTCATCCATATAGACTGGTAAAATCCGCGCAAGCGTGGCATCAGAGTATATTTTTCCCCATGTATGCATCCTTCCCGTTGGATGCTGGATAACTGGCGTCTTGCCACTTGGATGATCACACAGAGCAATCATCGCTGTCATTGTCGCTCGTACAAGGGCAGAACAATAGACGATATCAATGTCATATAGCGCCAATGCCTTGCCTGCAGCAAACGCCTCTTCTATTCCTTTGACAGAAAGCGGCAGATCTATCCATCCGGTGAATAAGTTAGCTTTGTTCCACATGGACTCGCCATGGCGAAGCAAGATGAGATAATTTGGTTTTGCCACAGAAAACACCTCGTTAGTTTTGTTCCTCAATCTGCCACATTCAATAGTATTTGTCTCCAATCAGAAATTTAACATCCCTCTGCGATATAATAAAAAGATTTTTAGAGCAGTAGAAAAACCCTCCTAACTGGGAGAAACCGGAAATTTCTATATTAACACTATAATATTGCTCAATAATAACAATAGTAGTATAATCTTTACTATTGCTACAGTTTAATAACCTGTTTAATAGTCGGAGAACACTAAGTATGCACGTTGTAGAAACTGCTCGTCAAATTCAAGCCGCGATATATCACGCCGTTGATACAGCCGTTGTAGAAGTTCGCAAAGCCGCTCATAGTGTCCAAGAAAAAGTCAAAACGATCGCAACAAGAGCCTTCAACACAATTTTTTCGCCTGCCAAGCGTGTCGCGCTTCGAGGTCAAATTCACGAATTACAATCAAATGCTTCAGCATGCGCACATGCCATCGCCTCTTCGGTAGGCAAAATGGCAACACGTGCATTCCGAAGTCTATCGAAATCGCTAGAATCTATGAACTCCTCCATTCAGGCTACTGTTCTTCGAGTCGATCACCAAGTGAACAAGACCGTCTCATCAATCCTCGACACCATGATCCCTTCACGGAAAGAAGCCAGAATGCTCAAAGGAAGTGTCAAAACCCTATCCTTGCAGCTGCAAAATGCTCTGCAAATGACGGAAGGTTTTGCTGCGTCCGCCGAAACCCAAAATGCACGATTTGAGGAAGCTTTGCGTACAGCATGTGATGCGCAAGAGCTTACCAAGGGTTTTGCAGCCGACGCGAAAGAGCAAGCAGCACGTGTTGATGCCTCTGAAGAGAGGGCTCGCGAATTCCAAAAAGTTTCCGCTCATGCAGCTAATGCTCAAGAAGCGCGAGCAGAGAGAGCAGAAAGAGATGCAAAAGAAGCCCGTGATCAGTTAAGGAAAGTATCTACTGAGGCAGAATCACTTAAAAGCCGCGCAGAAGGTGCGGAAGGTGATGCTGTTGCCAAAACGGCTCAACTTGAAGATGCTGTTCGACGAATACGTGCCCTGGAGCTGCAAATCGAGACACTTCGCAGCGAGCAAAAAGCTGCCGTTGATGCCGCTGCTCGTCCACAAGCACTATCACCTCTTCCTCCAGCTGCAGATAACGATGCCGAGGTTGCAGCTGCATCAGCAGGACTTCCTGAAGGTGGAGTTGAAGGTGCTGGCGGAGAAGACGTTGAAAGAATCGCCACTCCTGCACACCATGCTAGAACGTCAAGATCTCGAGTAAGTACAAATCATGCCGTGAAGACGCCCTCCTTGAAAGTATGTCTGCAGGGATCGGGCTATCCGAAACGGAATTAAGAAGAAGAAAAAGTTTTCTTCTCTCTATGTAGACACCCTCACAGTCCGCTTGGAAGCTCCAAGCGGACTTTTTCTTTTCCCAATCACTTGAGAATCTACGTTGTCGCAAGATAGGTTGAACCTTGGCATGTAAGTCATTGGAAACCTAAAACTTACACCATAACCCCATCCCTAACTTGTAAACCCCGGCTAGTTATGCCAAAAAAATTTGAAGAATTGGTTTTTGCCTTACCCGAAAGCCACATCTCCGACTCCGAAAAAACAGCCCCTATAGCCAATAGTGGGCGAGGTTTTCTGAATCGAATCTGTGATCTCCTGAGTTGGAAAATTCCCAATCCTTAAACTTGTTTTGGTATATAAATTTTTATGTACACGATCCCACACTGATACTATTGTGGCGTTTAACAGCTCGTCTTCAAATCTGGGCCGCTTGGCTATTCTCTAGGATCCACGTCGTTAGGAGACCATCTGAAGCGCTTTGCTCCTCTCTAAGGAGGCAACCGCTGACATTAGTTTTACGAACAATGGATTTACCATTAACTCAGCCGGGACCTATGCGCTCCAATATGGCTTGACGGCGGTGGCCAATCAAGATTTCGTGGCCAATACGTATCCGACAATCATGATTGGGCAGCAACCTGCAATGGCGCCATTTGCCGCTCTCCAAAACATGTTCATAGTTGATCATTGCTGATCAATGACCAAGTTTTGGCCAAGAGCAACCACGCTCTTGAATTAATTTCCTGGCGCTGCGATTGCTCGCCGTCCGTTCCCCCGCGGGACAGACAACTATCCC
>CAINFV010000100.1 GCA_903848235.1 Chlamydiia bacterium
GAAAGCCCGAGGTGCTGCCTTTTGCCCGTTTATAGAGCCTTGGGGATGTCGCCCCAAATTCTAAAGTCGCAAAAAATAATTTTGTGAATTTCAAAATGTAGTGGCGAATCCATCAAACTTCATCGCGATCTTAGAGAGGAGGTCGCTGAACTTGGGATAAAACAATCAAGTCAGGGCTTGTGGCCTGACAAAACTTAGTGGTTATCCTGTTTATCGTATGTTCTCAAAAAATCATGCGGGAACCAAACGTCGGAGATATAACCGAAAGTTGTGTTTGAAGTAGGAAGGGTGTACCCTCAATGAAGTTTTTGACTAGTAAACAAAAACATTGAGGAGAACGCCCATGAGGAAAGATCTCATTTTGCCGAAATTAGATCCATCAGAACATTTCAGGAAAGCGTTGGAAGAGACCTTGAGAGAAGGAGCTCGTCAGTTGCTGCAACAAGCCATAGAAAACGAAGTCCAGGAATTCTTCGATGAATATAGGGAGTCGAGAACAAAAGATGGTCAGCTCTCTGTGGTGCGCAATGGATATCTTCCCAAACGGCTGGTTCAGACAGGCGTAGGATCTATACCAATACACCAACCACGAGTTAGAGACCGAGAAAAGAAACGCACTTTCTCTAGTGCCATTTTACCGCCCTATATGAGGAGAACCCTAAGTATCGAATCCGTCGTGTCGGCTCTTTATCTTCAAGGAATTTCTACCAACAATTTCCCTGAAGCTCAAGAGGCGATTTTAGGCGAAAATGCAAAAGGACTTTCACCGACAAATATCGTCCGTCTTAAAGAAGGCTGGGAAAACGAATTCAAGGATTGGAACAATAGTGACTTGTCTGGAAAGCATTTTGTGTATTTCTGGGCAGACGGTATCTATTTCAATATACGGCTTGATGATGACCGGCCATGCCTTCTCGTCATCATTGGCGCACTAAGCAACGGGAGCAAAGAGCTGGTCGCCATTTATGATGGCTGCAGAGAGAGTAAAATCTCTTGGTCTGCAGCCTTGAATGATCTCAAAAGACGCGGACTGACCATATCTCCTTCCTTGGCTATTGGAGATGGGCGTTGGGCTTTTGGGCTGCTCTCGAAGAAGTATTCCCAAAGACAAAAACTCAGCGCTGCTGGGTACATAAGACAGCAAACATCTTGGACAAGATGCCAAAAAGCGTCCAAAAATGCGCAAAAGCAATGCTTCATGAAATATTCATGGCACCGACGAAGGAGGCTGCCTTGCGGGCATTCAACGCCTTTATGAATGTGTACGAGGCGAAATATCCCGGAGCTTGCGAATGCCTCAGAAAAGACAAAAACGTGCTGTTCACCTTCTATGATTTTCCGTCGGTTCATTGGCAGCACATTCGAACAACGAATCCGATTGAGTCGACATTTGCCACTGTTCGACATAGAACGAGGCAGACGAAAGGTTGTGGGTCGCGGCTGGCCACTCTCTGACAATGGTTTTCAAATTGGTGACATCGGCTCAAAAGCACTGGAGAAGACTACGAGGACATCAACTGATCGAGAAAGTGATCAAAGGCGTCCGATTCAAGGATGGAGAAGAAATGAAAACGGGAGAGGAAGTCGCATAACTTTATTTTGAGGGGAGGGTGCACTCGGGACTGTCATACACAACATTTGACAATATCTCCTACAAGTGCTCAAAAAGGTTGTTCTTCGTGATGCTGCAGGCAGACAGCGTATCCTATGGCATTGCATTTGTGATTGTAAGAAAGAGGTAGATGTCAGACAGTCTTCGCTGATTAAAAAAAGGGTATTAAGTTGCGGATGTTTGCGGAAAGAGAGGGCTAGTTTGGCTACTAGAGGAAACAAATATTCACAAAAACATGGTTTATCGAAAAATCCTATTTATAGAATTTGGACTAGATTACGTTCTCGCTCGATGCAAAACAGAATGGAGGTGTATTCAGATTGGAAGGACTCTCCAGAACTTTTTTTGAAGTGGGCTATCGAGAAAGGGTATGTCCTGGGTATGTCAATTGTCCTAAAGAATTCCAAGGCTGACTTTGTGCCGGAGAATTGTTTAGTTAAGGACAGGGGGGCTCGTTGTACACTTCGTACGGTGTAGAGATATGAAGGTTGTTTCAATAACTTGCAGTCCCAAATGTGGGTCTGCAGAATAGGACCAAGTGAAATTCGAGTCGGAGCCGCCTTCCCAGCCTCTACTTGTTCGACGTATTGCCGGCACCTAAGAGGCGGATATACCCTTTTATCTTTTAGCACATCAGGATCCGTCGTTTCCTTCTATATGAGGGCTTTAGGTCCAGGGAAATTGCATGAAGATTTTTCTTACCGCTCCTTCAGAGAGGAAAAGGTCGATCGCGAAACCAATTTTTGTGCAGGATTGGTTCCCATTCGAGACGATCCCCCTCTCTCATATGGTGAAAGAAATTTCTTCATGCAATTTCCCTGGGGCTTTAGGTCTCCTTGATCCTTTCTTGGTAAATAACATTTCAATAATTTTCTTCGCTATTTCTTGATGGTCACTTTCATTTTTTTGATGGGCTATTGAACCTTTTGGACCGAAACATCTATGTACATCCGAGTTTTGATGGGAGAGGGGAGATCTTAAAAATTTATCACGTAATTGGAATGTTTCAGTCTCTATCGTCCTAAGGCCGCTATGCAGGCACTTGAAGGAGAATCTCCTATCCTTGTGCAGCCGTGGCCCATATGTGAGGCTGGGACCACAGAAATGTACACATCTTGACCGAGATCATTCAGAAAGCGAAGAAGCCTTTCGAGAGAAAAATTGGTCAAAAAGCCTCTGAGAAGAAGGGATACCTTGGGTTGACTTATCTCAAGAATTTTGGCGGCTTGGGCTTGCGTAAGCTTCCTTTCTGTGATGATGTCCTGTATTTTACTCGCGATTTCAGCTTTCGCTAATGCTTCTTCAGGATGGGGCAAGCCAAGATCGGCAAAAACATTACCCGAGCTTTCGGTGTATTCGATCGTTCCGGTCTGTTTTTTACAAAGTTTTACGTTTTTCATTTTGTTTCTTCCTTGAGCCTCTTATAAAGGATCCTGGCTTCTTTTATACGATTTTTTAATAGATCGATTTCTTGCTTTGGGGTAGTGATGCCGGATTTCGATTTCTTCTGGAAAGCATGTAGGACGAATACAAAATCATCCATTTCGATGGTATAGATCACCCTGTAGGTGCCGCTTCGGTCATTTTCACGCACCTCCAGAACCTTGGCGCTACCCATTCCGCCCAACACTTTGGCGTGTTCATGCTTCTTGCCTGTCTGGGCGCGATACAGAGCGTGCCCCATAGCGCCTCGTATAAGATCTGGAAAGTCCTTTAAATCTTCGTGGCTCGATCCAATCCATAGCAATCGCTTCATAGGTTTCTCCCACAGAACATTTATCAGTATGCCTGTTCGGTAATAAATACGCAATTGCTGGTTGAATTTTGGGACACAGGTGGGACAGCACCAAGAAATAGCTGTCAATTTTCCAAAACAATTCTCAACACCAATTAGGGCACAACTCTCTCAATATTAGGTCGATACAGATTGAGAATTGCTGATAGGGGTTGGATTTCGGCTGACTGTAAATCCCTCGTTTCACGACTCCGTTGGTTCTTTGTCCAACTGCCCCCATTTGTCTTTTGTGCATCTTTTAAATGATCAATTCCGAAAACGGGGATATCATCCTGTAAAAGCACGAGTAGTGAACACTTTTTAAAAGTGTACGTTCAGCCAATAACGTGTGTGGCGGAGTTCACCCGTCTTCACCAGCACTCTCAGCTGTACGAGTTCCGATAGGTCGCGGGTTGCCGTTGCCCGTGAGGTCTTCGTGATTGAGATGTAGTTGTCTGCGCTTAGGCCCCCATCAAAGCCCTCCAGCCCCTCTTGAAATATTCTCAGGAGGACTTTTTCTTGACGTTCATTTATCTTTCCCGTGAGCTTAGAAAGAAGTGTGGATTTTGCTAGCAGGAAGGAAAGAAGTTTTATCGACTCCTCTTGGGCCTTCAGAATCATATCAGAAAAAAAGACTACCCACGGAGTCACCTCCAGCGTCCGATTGCACTGTTCGAGGGCTTTGTAGTAGTCTTTTTTGTTTTTTTCCAAAACCCTTGAAGTGGCAATCAGGAGGGGCTTTCCGACCCCACGAGAGAGAGATTTTTCCACCAAGGCTCGGCCGATTCGACCATTTCCATCCTCAAATGGATGGATACTCTCGAAGTATACGTGAGCGATCGCTGCCTTGCCGAGAATCGATGGAGGCTGGTTCTCGGAGTTGAACCAACGAATGAAAGAGTCCATCTCCTTGGGGACATTGACCGACGAGGGAGCTTCGAAAAAGAGTTTGTTTGATCCGTACCGATGGGAAACGATCTGCATTGGTTCTGCGTGGGTGCGGTAGCATCCTCGGCTTTCGATGTGGTGGCTGTTTTTGAAAATCGCTTCGTGCCATCGGCCAACCATTGCATGGGTCAACGGTTCTTCCGACGAGGTATACACATCGTACATGAGCTTTGCCATCCCCGATTCTCTTGCGAGCTCTCTCACACCTTGAGTAGGCAATCCAAACTGCCTCTTGATCGAGGACTGAAGGCTCTCTCTGTCAAGAAGCTCTCCCTCGATACGGGAGCTTTCTTGCCCCTCAGAACCCAATATTTCAACAATGTACTGCCCATATTCCTGTTCGCCAGTACTCTTCAGATATGCGAAAGACTTCCCCGCGTTCAGGAGGAACTGCTTTTCTTTTTCATGAAGAGAAGGAATGTCATACGTAAATCGCGGCCAGTTTGGCAGTTGCCAGTTCCAACTCATGAGCAATACCTCCTTTTCTATAACTCATCGATATATCAGAGGCGTGAGTTATAGAGCAAGCGTCTATAACTCATACTACAGGGGGCAGGTTGTCAACTACCACTCCCTAAAGGGAGGGGTAGTTGACAGACCGCATCCACAAAAGGAAACAAACAAAGGGCCGTTAGTCTCAGTTCGTTGATTTTTAGAGGAGGCAAGAGTAAGGCCATGAAGTACAAAGGATATAACGGACAGGTTACCTACGACGAGGAAGCCAAGCTCTTCCATGGAGAAGTCGTTGGATTAAGAGATGTGATCACTTTTCAAGGTACCTCTGTGGTTGAACTAGAACAAGCCTTCAAGGACTCTGTTGATGAGTATCTCGACTTTTGCAAAGAGCTCGGAAGAGCCCTGAAATGCATGAAAGAGCTACTTACCAAGCAAAGTGCGATGGCATCAGCCTTAACACATGGCTGAAACGGGGAATTCAACAACTACTTGCATCACCAGCGGAACATAAGCCAACCTGTAGAAAACACGCTTAGGGAGTGCTTTTTTTTCCGTGACGGGGTCATGATGGGGTCAGGCAGGACATCCGGACATTTGAGCAACAGTTCGAGCTGATATCCTCAATGTAGGGTGTGAGCGTCAGCGTGGGCTTGTGTTCGTAATTTTCTCTACCTGTTTCTGGCTTTTTTTGCTAAATCCTGCTCACCGTATATCGTCAACCTCAGTATAGAATTCGATTTTCCGTAATGCGCGATGAGCGCTGAGAGGGAAACGGATGGCAGGGGAGTCGGCTAGCTTAAAATGCCCGTTAAAGCAGATATCTTTGTTTAGTTTTTTTTGTGCTAGGTTGGTGTGGTGTCACACCATTTTCCTGAAAAATATCGAGTTTTTTGTGTACGGTACGATCGCCACCGTAGGCGACCTCATGGAGGCGGGGCTACCCGCATAACATCGATGAAAAGAAGAAAGTCGCCTTCCACACAGGAAGTTGAGCTCCCTATCACAGATTTGTCTTTAGAGCAGTTTGAGCAGATTATTGCTAGCGGGTGCGTTGAGGGGGAGGTTCCTTTTGAATTATTGGCTGAGCATTTTCCGGAGCTTTTATCAAAATGGTATCCTGGTTATCCTGGCGAATTTCGTTTGATGACGAAAAACGATCCATTTCCTGCGCGAGCTCAAGTCAAAAACGGGATGATGACCATTGACATTCCTTGTATGAAGGAATCGCCACAGCCTGTGGATGCCGATACTGCAGATGGTTTCTACGATGTATGGCTGAAGAGGGAGGGCGAGAAGTGGACTTTATATGGAACGTGGATGGATGCCGATGACAAATCTGAAAGTTCCTCGTTGCATAACGTAGTTGCTTCGTTAGCCAACGAAGCCCAAACGTTCTTCCCAAGTCATTAATTTATCTCTTGTCAAAGCTTAATGTCATTAAACACTGTTGAGACGGCTTGCGTCTCACTTTTGCTTGAAAATGAGACGCAAATGTAGTAGCGTCTCAAATGTGAGACACAAAGCGAGTTGCGTCTCACTTTTGCCCAATCGTGAGACACTACAAGAGGGTCGGTCTATATGCTCCCCTACGTTCCCGCGTCGCTACCCATGTCTGACATCTCCTGGGGTAAACTCACGCGCCTCATCGCGCGTGCTAACCGAGAGCTTGCTTCGTATGATGGGCTCCTTCATGGTCTGGTTAATCCACTCATTCTCCTTTCCCCTTTGGCCACTCAAGAGGCTGTTTTGTCATCGAAAATTGAGGGGACTCAGGCAACTCTCGAGGAAGTATTGGAATTCGAGGCACGGCCCTGCGTTGAGGATCAGAGAAAGCAGGCAGATATCCAGGAAGTTTTGAATTATCGCACAGCCATGGAGGTTGCGATATCAGAGCTAAAAACAAGGCCGCTCACACTTAATCTCATTAAAAGCGTCCACGAAGTGCTCATGGACTATGTTCGGGGCCACAACAAACGAAGAGGAACCTTCCGATCGATGCAGAATTGGATTGGCTCGGCAGGATGCTCTATCAATGAAGCATCTTTCGTGCCTCCTTCACCTTTTGAGCTACTCAAACACTTGGATAACCTTGAAAAGTATTTTCACTTCGATGATGTGGATCTTATTGCCCAAGCTGGGATCATCCACGCCCAATTTGAGCTTATCCATCCCTTCATGGATGGAAACGGTCGACTGGGTCGGATGCTCATCCCTCTCTTCCTCTTCCAGCACGGCGTTATCAGCACTCCGTCATTTTATCTCAGCACCTACCTTGAATCCAAAAGGGATGAATATTACGAACGATTGAGAGGAATTTCGCGCGCGGGTGATTGGGAGGGGTGGATCACATTCTTTCTGCTCGCTGTGATAGAACAAGCCATGGCAAGTAAGGCTCTGGTGAAAAAAATCATGGATCTCTATGGAGAAATGAAGGCGCTTGTTCCAGCCTTGACACGATCTGCGCATGCGACTACGGCTCTGGATCTTCTCTTTTCCAAGCCGATCTTTTCCTCCACAGATTTTTCTGCTCGGGCCAAAATCCCAAAAGCCACCGCTGCCAGGCTGCTAAAAGTCCTCGAGCATGAAGGTGTGATTGCACTGACACAGGCCGGCCAAGGTCGAGAAGCGGGCGTCTATGCCTTCACTCGGCTCTTGAAGCTTGTCTCTTAAGACATCGATGCAGCAACCGGAGCTCTTCTTTATTCCTAAAGATACGAGGCAACTGGAATCCTAACCAGGTCATGAGTCGTTTTTTTCGAATTACAAATAGCTCAAAATCAAAATATTATGATTTTATTGGCGGGAATTGATGGTGTTAGCGCAGTATAGAATGGTTTTTGAAAAATTATATTAGGAATTTAGCAACGTGAAAAGAGAAGTAAATCTTGCGAAATTAAAGCTTAATTCTAATGTGAAAAAACAAATTCATAAGTGCCTTGATTTAGTTATGGAAATTTTTGGACAGGATCTGCTTGGAATATATTTATATGGATCATCAATAGTAGGCGGGCTTCAAAAATATAGTGACATTGACGTATTCGTTGTTTCCAATAGAGCTACAACACGTGAGGAAAAAGCTAAGCTTGTGACAGCCTTGCTTCAAATTTCCGGCATTTATATGAAAAGCAAAAAATTACCTATCGAAATGACGATAGTTGAGAAATCCGAAATTAATCCTTGGTATTATCCTCCTAGATTTGATTTTCAATACGGTGATTGGTTGCGTAAACAATTTGAGCACGGAAATATAGAGCCATGGCCCGTTAAAGAAATGCCTGATCTTGCATTGCTCGTTACACAAGTTTTATTAGCCAGCACTACATTAGTGGGTGTCAATCCAGATCAATTACTTTGCAAGGTTCCTTATAAAGATTTTATGACTGCTATAATAGATGGGTTGCCAAATTTAATGTCTGATCTTGATAGTGATGTTCGTAATGTATTATTAACGTTTGCTCGAATCTGGAGCACTGTAGCAACTGACGCGATTCGTTCCAAACCAGCTGCGGCAGACTGGGTTATTAATCGCCTGCCTGAAAAATATCGCCCAGTTATGGAACGGGCAAAGGCAATTTGCAAAGGGGAAGAAAAAGAACAT
This sequence comes from Chlamydiia bacterium, assembly GCA_903848235.1. Lineage (GTDB taxonomy): Bacteria > Chlamydiota > Chlamydiia > Chlamydiales > FEN-1388 > CAINFV01. Next base: position 8,389 of record CAINFV010000100.1, read on the forward strand.
TGGGATGATATACAGGAGCTTATAAAGCCCTGTGCTGATTTTATGTTGTGCGAGGCAAATGATAAAATTGCTGAAATTATTTTATCAGATAATGTTGATAAATCTATTAAGATTGTTTAATGATGCTTTTATGGTCGTAGTTCGTTTTTATCTGTCTGTCATTATTTTATAGAATTATTTAAAAATGTTTATTAATATATATGTAAATATAATAGAGAGAGATTTTTGTGTCGTATTTATCAATATCAAGGGTCGGCCACATTCAGCCGTGGAATGAGGCGGAAATTCAAACACTCGCAAGAGACACTCCTCAGGTTGAGAGAGACCTTGTAGAGATTGCGCTGGACGTCATTCAATTTTCACCAACCGCCATCGCTCTTTCAACAGGAATCTCCAAACGTTGGAGAACTGAGCTTCAACGAATCTTTACTTTGCAACCAAGGCAGCAAAGCCAGGCAGTAACAACGATTCGCCTGATATTTGCCCAAGTACGTGCTGAGCAAACAATAGGTCAGCAACGACATGGCGATTCTCGCCTCAGTAACCCTTTCGAAACGATCCCCGATCCTCTCCTAGTAGAGTTTGTCGGGATCTTGTCACCCGTGACTCGAGCGCGGTTTGCCCTGGTAAGCCGACGATTTCGGGACGCCGTGGGCGCTTACAGAACTATCCGCATGGGTGCCTTTATGGACAACGGCCGACTTATGGACTTCCTTCCATGTTTTTGCCATAAGGTTCCCAAGCGTGCAAAACCCGAGACCTTCGACGCCTTCCAAGACGAGCTGCAAATGGCTCTTCCGCATCTGGTAAGAGCTCTCCAAGTATCACCCGCTCTTACTGAGTCTGAAAAGGGAGAGTTGAGCGAACACTGCGCTCAACAGATCGCTTCCGATCCGCAACTTCTTCTCAACTATCTTGAGGCAAGCCACAACATGAGCCTTGTTACACTCGTCGGGACGTACGCAGCTGACTTCCTTTTTGAAGGCCCTACGCTTCAATCAAAAGCCGAATTTGCTCAAAACTGGATTGTTAAAAAACAAGGCTTTATAGAAAGATTGGTCAGCATTGGAGGTCGGAGTAGTAAAATGACGTGCATACCGAAAGAGGTGTATGCCTGCTCCAGATTACAGGAACTCAAACTCGAGAACCACGCCATCCGCGTTCTCCATCCTGCGATCGGAACGCTCACCAGCCTTCGGAGGCTTTATCTCGATAAAAATCAACTTGAATGCCTCCCCAGCTCATTCAGCGCTCTTACAAACCTTACGGTCGTTACCCTTTGTGGTAACAAATTCCGACGCATCCCTTCGGTAGTAGTACGACTGACCAATCTCTGTTTGTTAGACTTAGGCCCCGTCGACTCGCCTCAAGATCATACCCCGCCACGGCCAAGGCCTCAGGCCGAGCTCCCGAAGAAATCTTGCTCTGTGCAGTGATGTTGGACAGCGGCGTGGCGACCTCGACTTCGTACATTTTTTTAAGGTCGCCTTCGAGGAAGAAGCGGCATTAGAAAAATGTAGAGGGACTTATTTTGCAGTGTGCTAACTCTGAAATTCCTGAATACAATTAGAACACGTAACGATTTGCTTTGTATTAAAGAAAATAGTTGCTCGATAAATGATTGTCGGCTTCAGTCAGCCAAATATGTTGGGTCTTCGAGTCTTTACTCCTTTTATGATAACGCAAAGCTGAACATTTAAATTCAAGTTTGCGCTATTTTATCCAACAAAAAAGGGGATACAATGAAATTAATAGATGTTACTGACTGTGCCGAGTCCTGTTCATGTGCGACCTTCCGTGCTCTAGAGGCGGCTACGGAAGCCGGTAGATTCGCGGTGACTGTTGCTGGCAGAAGACTAGAGGCAAATCAGGCTGTGATTTCTGCGCTTGTCGATCAAACTCAAAAATCTGTCTGGGTCGTGATCCGTCAATATGGTCAACACGATTACCGAATCATCGAATCCACGGGAAAAATTCCTGGATTCAACGAAAAGACGCTCTTAGAGCTTGCGATAGCTTGCATCCAAGCTGTTCGCTTCAAACACATCCATGGTTAGGAATCAGGAACAAAAGGCTTCTCGGCTTTTTCCTGCATCAACCGGATGCGATTTGATCGATCCAAAAAAAGTCTCGCTAAGGAGCGGGCAGCACCCATAACCGTCTTGGAATTGTTGATGGTTTTGACTGAACGCCAGCATTTGACAGCGTATCCTGTGGAAGTTCTGCCACTGTGTTGAAAGTCTTATTTTTCGAATAGGTGAGGCGGGTAGGATAAGCTACACCATTAATCTCGAATGGACAAATATCGAAAAAACCCATAGAGGAATACGGGGAGAACCCAAGCAAAATCGTATATAGACTGTTATATAGGACAATATTGTTCGGGATAGGGGCCTGCAGCCAATAGTTATCTTTGTACTGGATGTCGCCATAAGTACAACATCCGCCAGTATCGCTGCCGTACGGCACATTATTGCCGTCGCTTGGTAAAGAAGAGTAGGGAAGTGGATCATCAGCTCGGGGAGGAGGGCCAAGGTAGGTTACCCCGATGGGATTATTATATGAAATGTTGCCTTTCAGGCGAATGTAGCGACTCCCTCCATCAGTATAAAACGTATTACCGCCTCCTGATACTCGTTTCCCGTAAGCTACGTTTTCTTTAATCAAAAGCCCTCTCGAAAGAGATGGGCCTTGCTGTCCTGTCGTATAAATTGCGCCTCCGTCCCAAACAACGTTGAGAAAATCTGTGATCTTGTTCTTAAGAATCGTGCACCCACGATTGGCTGTCTGCTCGGTGACCTTACCCCAAAGTCCGCTGGTTGCTTGAGGCACCCCAGGAAAGCTGCCCTTATCCATCAAACCCCATCCCCAGCCCATTGCAATACCTGACCAGGGAACATTGACAATCGTGTTATGGCTCACGCGTGTTTTGCTGGAGAACCCTACGAATATCCCTGCCGCGTCAACATACTCGACTCCGACGCTTCGTACCAGATTATTGGTGATTTTGTTATTCCGAGTAGTTTGGTCATAATGCTTAGGATGGGCGTCAGTTTCAGAAACACCTCCCAAAATAATCGCTGAAGATGAGATGTCAGTAAATAAATTACTTTTAATGATGGTGTTTTCGCAGCCGGTCACACAGTGGAGGCCCACCCCACCAAGATGCTGAAAAATATTGCCGTAGAAGAGAATGTCTTTGGCATAGGTAAAGGAGAGGTTGCCCCGACTTGGCACCACATGAGGGTCGTGCCCAATATAATTGGGTTTGTGATTTGACCCTACAAGGACGAAGCCGCTCTGATCCGCGACGTATCCATTCTTGCCGCTCGGATCAAGCCAGGTGGCATAGGCAAAAGTAAGTCCCTTAAACTGTATATTTTCAATGGGGGAGTGAAGCGTGCCTGTGCCTTGAATCAGAGTTTCGACAACTGGCAGCTCCACATTGGCTGTACTCAAATCTTCTCCTGCATGCGGGATATAGTAAAGCCATCCCGCCTTTTGATCTAGATACCACTGGCCCTCCTCAGTGAGGAATTCATAAGCATTTTCAAATCGCGTGACCTGCCAGAAGCTCCATATGCCTGGAAGATTTGTATTGATGTCAAAATAAATGTTTGCATTTTGCCATGCGGGCTCCTGCATGGCAATAAGACCATTATTGTGTGAACTGTATGGGGTGATCGAAGATAGAGGAACGCGCATCATCTTCCACTGCGTGATAATGACGGCTTCAATATCCTGAGGATTTGTCCACTTCGAGGGGTCTGCCCAAGCAACAGGATTCAATGATGTAGGGATAAACTCGATGCCGCCATTAGTCCAGGACGGAAGAAAGGCAGCAGGATAGGGTGTTGTTTGCGCCCGTGTCGCACGTTTCCCATTGACATATAGCTGGCGTGACTGCCGAGGCCCTACATAAGCGCGATAAATATTAAGAGAAGCGTCGTATAAGCTCCACCCTGTTACCTTAATCGACCCGCAAATAAGCGGATGTTCACCCGGTGCGGCTCTCCATATAACGTTATGCTCATAGCGACCTGAATCTTTTGATGTAAGCTTCAAGGTTTTTTTTAGCCGGTAGGTGCCGCCACGAATGTAAATGTTGATATCATGGTCTTGGAAAGCCCTTGAGGGCAGACTTCTCACAGCATCCCGCGCCTTTTGAAGCGTATGAAAAGGGGAATGTTTTGAACCTGAATTGGAATCGCTGCCATTCTTGGAAACCCAAAATTCTTTGGAGTCGGCAGGGATATGCTTGATTTCGTCTATTGTCTCTGAAAACAACATGGCCTGAAAAAAAACAGCTAAGTATGAAAGACAAAAAGAGAAGCGCATAGCAATAACATCCTTGCTTGGTATCCATCTACCTCTAGCCTTGCCTGTTAGCTCGGGCTAGTGCCAAATAAATTTATTTATAGGCAATAGGTGAATTTCTATACAGCCCGACTTTGTACAAAGTCGGGCTAAGGTTGTTTTTCAGAGGCGCGAAGGATTATAAAGGCGTTGAATACTCTATTTTGTTGGATAACTATAAATAGCAGAGGAGAAGTTGTTATGGCAGAAGCAGCAAGAGGTGATAAGCCTAAAATTGACGTTTCTCTGCCTGTTATATCACCAGAAAAGATCGCTAGCGAAGGGAGCATAGGCGAGCATGCTGTCCAAAAGATTCCTGTGCGAGCGCCTGTGACACCAGTAGCATGTGAAGCTGCAAGAGTGTTCAGTGTATCTGAAGAGCGAGCTCTAGAAAGGGTGGCATCCGTTCGCTCGGGAGAGAAGGTCGAAGAGCGTCACATTGAACAAGCTGCAGTAAAAACGCCGTTAGAAGAACGGGTGGAAGAAGTGCAATTATTGGTTGTACCTCAAACGTCCCTTCAGGCGGCAGCGTTGCGGCTAAAAGAAGTGTGGCCTCTGTCTGGGCATCCTCCCGCTGCACATAAGGAACGTACCCTAGATGAGCATATTGAAGAGGTAGAGATTGGCCTCATTCCTACTTTTCCGATCCCAGGTCGTGGCTTAGGGCCCTTTCGTATGGAGCAACGAATGAGAGACTTAGGGGTTTCCGATGTCCGTGTGGCAGTGATCAATGGTGGGCGGATCGAGTGGTCTAGGGAGTGGTCGCGCGAATGTGTTGGCAAAATGGACGAACGACCAGGCACCCTGCTCCAGGCAGCTTCGATAACGAAAACCGTTACTGCTCTGACGATTTTATCCTTAATGGGCGATGAGAAATACAAAGAAAAATTTGATCGTGGATTAGATACTGACATTCGGACAATTTTGGTCGACCCTCTTTTATGGGCGCAAATCGATCCAAAAGGTGTTTCATTACAAGCGGGTCATGAGATTACTCTGCGAAAGCTTCTCTCCCATACGGCTGGAATATCAGAACTGACGGGAGATGGGCTCTTTTATAGTGTAGAGGCTATCGATCGAGAAGACAGAGAAGTGCAACACAGAATTGCTGCGCTAACACAGACACTTTCGTCGCCTTCTTTTCAAGGAGATAGGAGGCCATTGGAAACGGAAGTGCTTCTGTTGCAGAAGAGACATCAGGAATTAGAAGAGATGCGCAGTGATGTGAGGAAGGCCTTACATAAGCCTGTGTCCTCTGACGACATTCTGATGGGAAGGCTTGGACAACTCAGTGAGGAGCTTGGGAAAGTGTATGTTGAGTCCGTGCCTCGAGATTCTTTCAAGTATTCTAATCTAGGGTTTACCCTGCTTCAAAAAGTCATTGAAACAGTAACGACGCCGATGCCTTTTGAGGAGGTTGTCCACCATAGAGTCCTGTCTCCATTGGGGATGGAAGAAACAACCTTCTCGCCTCCAGTTGAAAGCGTCATCGGAGGAAATGATAACAATGGAGAGCCTCTGCGCGGTATTTGGCGAGCCATCCCATATGCGGCGGCAGGGGGGCTGTGGACAAATGCTAAGGACTTTGCAAAAGTGGTTCTTGGAATTCAAGGTGCCCTTGCTGGCAGGCCAATGTCAGATGGCGGCCCTCCTCTCATTGGCAAGGAATTGGCAGGACAGATGATGTCCAGGCCTCCTGCCGAAGATCGGCATCACTATGCTCTCGGAGTCATGGTTGAGCAAACAGAAGAAGGCCATCTGTATTTTTGTCATAAGGGCGGGAACGGAGGATGTAGTAATCTGATGTTGGGAGATACTGAGGGGCGTGGGGTTATCATTTTAACAAACTCAGAGATTGGTGGTCATATCCTTGTTCCCGAAATACTACGGAGCGTTGCTCAATCATATGAATGGCCTGGAGTAGAAACTCTACCGGTTGCTGAAGTTTTGGTGAAACCAGAAGAGGTCTGTCCTGTCAATCTCGAGACCTGGGTTCATGGGGATGGTGGAATTGGAGGTACATACGTCGTCAAGATAGAGCATAGTGGTGAAGAGCCCGAAATGCACACCGTTGAGGTAGTTTATGAGGGAGGTCAAGCTCTTGCGAAAATTGATGGTGGTGAACCGGAGAAAGAGGAAAGTCCTGTGAAAACAGGTGGAGAGAAACCGAAGAGGGGACAAACCATTTCGCTTATTCCTTTAAATCAGGAAGTAGCGTGCCTTCCTGGAGGCTCACTAGGAGAGTACAACTTATGTCGTTTTACTCAAGAGGATGATGGAACAATGGTTCTTCTTCTCTTTGGGCAGAGACATATTGGCCCTAAAAAAGCCAAGTAGTTATTTCGCATGAGGTCAATTACTACCTACGTTGCCGCCTTTTTTTAGGGATGGTGTGTCGATGAGCCGACTTTCGTACGTGTTTCACCGTAAGATAACTGATAGGCGTTAGCTGAAGCCTTTAACGCCCTGATTTCACATAGATGGCGCTGTTCGATACTCCCTAATTGACTCTGCAGATTCCTTATTTGAGACTCTTGGGAATTGATCATGATGAGGTTCCGACTCCTAAGAAGAGAGAGGTCTCTTCGTAGTGCTTCTACGAGCTCGTTCTGTTCCCTTAAAGATCTTTCCAGCGGCTCTTTAGTTCCTAGTAGGTGATCATACGTGATGACTAAATCCTCATAACGTTGCTTGAAGTCGTGTTGCACGAGAGAATGGGTAAGAGATTCCAGTTGAGATTGATGATCTGCAATCATTCTCGTAAGCCGAGCGATTTCTTCTTCCTTTGGCAGAACTGGTTATCTAATCCTCCGGCGCCAATGGCAGAGACCTTTGCGGACAGCTATATGCTTCTTCCTATAGTGAGGGCAGTTAATTTCCCATTTACGGAGCAACTCCTCTCGGTGGTGTCGCCGTCGCTCTAGACTCTTTTCTAAGGATCGACATAATTGGCAGGACGTTGGTAATCTCTCTGCAAGTATTCTTTTTTTTCCAATCTGTTTTTTTACTCATTGGGTCTAGGGGAATGCGTAACGTTTTTCATTCACAACAATCAATTTTTTCTCAAAAGGAGGAAAAATGAGCTCGGCTAGCACTATCACTTCGCTCCCATTTGTAGCCGCAAGAGGTGTCTTAAACACGGTCGACAAAGTAATTGATCCTCTCTGCTACGTAGAATTGCTTGCAACGCCTCCACGAATTGTCCAGATCGCCATCAATGGTTTAGGGCTGGTGGGAGTTGGCGCCGGAGCTGTTGCCACAAGCCTCATCGGTGAGGCACCTCTTCCAAGGGGACTCAGAGAAAGAGTTTCTCTTTGGAACAATGATGCGTGGGCGCTTTCATCAGAGCTGGTGAAAAAGATCGGGCGTCTCTCCATAGCGGCCATTCCCTTTGCGGGAAACAGGACTCTCAGAAGTCTTGATGCTGCCTCTGCTGCTGCCGCCCGTCTTTCTAGGGAAAATGGTGACCTTCGAGCGTTGACTATGACTCAAAATGAGGAGGCACTACAGCACCTTAAGACGATCGGAGGGCTTCGTGAACAAGTCCAGGCACTTCAGTCAGACCACAAGCAAGTCCAGCAATTGATCACGGCGCGAAAAGCTCTTGAAAAACACGCTGTTGATCGAGAAAGGACCCAGGCAAAACTTGCTGAGGAGAAAAGAGAACATGAGCAGCAAGCTGCACAATTAAAAGCAAGAACGGGCGAACTGCAAGAACAATTAAAACAATTGTCGCAGATGATTTTCTCGCTGACATCGCAGATGCAAGAGAAAGAAAAGACTGCTTCAGAAGTAGAGAAAATGCTTTTGTCATCACAACAACATCTTGCAAGTTCTTCCGAAGCTGTTGGTTCAGCACGGTCTCTTGAAATAAAGATATCGGATTTGCAGGAACAAATTATGAAATTAACCTTACAGCAAGCATCACTTGAA
>CAINFV010000101.1 GCA_903848235.1 Chlamydiia bacterium
AAATGCAAAACCCCGGTTTTAACGCCGGGGTTTTGTGTGAACTTCACAGACCTAGAACATAATCTAGGGAAGAATCAACGACTATTCGTCGCGGGATTCTTCATAGTGAGGACGGCGTGGAGGACGGCGTTCATCGCCACCTCGTTGTGGTGCACCGTAGCCACCGCCTGAGCGAGCTTGGCGTGGTGCGCCAGCTTGCTCTTGACGTGCGCGGCTGACGCGCAGTGGTCTGTTCAAGAAAGGACTGTCATTGAGTTGGCGGACGGCCTCGTCGCCTGCGGATTCGTCTTCCATTTCAACGAAACCAAACCCTTTGGAACGTCCTGTATAGGGATCGGTTACAATCCTTACAGACACTACTTTACCAAACGCCTCAAACAATGGCTTCAATGTTTCTTCCGTGGCGTTCCAGGACAAATTCCCAACAAAAAGCTTCATAACGATCTCCAAAAAACAAAAAAACATAACATGTTTGGCTCAAGCACTCAGGAGGCAACGCTTCTCATGAAGATCACGGAAGTATACTCAGAAGAGCTCCTGCCAAACGTTCATAGCACCTATAGTCAACACATACAAGCTAAAGAGATGGCAAGAGGCAAGAAGAGTGAAGTCTTTTTAGGATTTTGCAACCCTACCGTACCTCACAACCCATTGTCCTTATTGCTCACGGCGCGGCCGTCCTTTCATTCTCCAGGCACAGATATGATACTAAGGTCAGTAGTTGTTATATCAAATTCTAGCGAATACTCAAAGAGGTTTTATCCAGTTAACCAATACGTTTCATCGAAAGAGATGCACTGCACGCCGGACTTAATGCAGGGATATATAAGTCTAATGGAACAGGCTCTACGCAACAAAGAGTAACGCCATCTCCAGCATTCAGCTTCATGATCCACTGATTGGATTGCGTGAAATTCAAGCTGTCTCCATCAACATCGTAGCTAGCAGGGATAACCCAAAGGGGCATCGCAGGGGCATTATCATTCACCGAAATACCAAATGTCACTTGAGAAGAACTCGTATTGGGCGCCTTCGCCTGCAGGTATGCTGAAATTTGATAGTCCCCTGTCTCAAGAACTGTCAGGGTAGGCTCTTCGGCTGAGAATTGAACGTTAACCGATCTCTCGCCCCCAGAATTCATTGCTATAGACGGGGGCTTCGTCATCATGAAATCTTGTGTGAGAACCAAAAAAGCTTCTCCGAAGGCAGAAACAATTCCTGCACCAGGAATTCCTTGTGCGCCCTGAGGCCCCTGGGCGCCTTGTGGGCCAGGAATCCCACGTGGCCCTTGGGGGCCAGGAATTCCTTGAAGGCCGACAGGACCCGGAACAGCACGATCCCTTCGCCCCTTTCGATTTTCTCTCGTGGGATGTCCCTTCTTCACATGTTGAGAATCCGAGGAAACTTCGTAGAGTTGAAGATTCTCAACCTGATCGCTAGTACCACTCAAACTAGTAGCTTCCAAAAAGGAACAGGTAATGCCAAGAGTCATACACATACAGGAGCACATCAATGTCAACATCCTCGCGAATCCTCCACAAATGAAACAAGAAATTGAAAACGAAAAAAATCTTTACCATACTTTCGTTATCTTCGTCAACAAACGGTTTCAATCATGTGGAGTTTCTCGCTTCTAACCGATGCAAAGCTCCTCTTGATGATTTTTTTTTATTCTTCGATAGAGTATACTAGTGCAAATAACCTATGTTGCTTGCCTCTTCAGAGAAGAAGATGCCGTCGAAAGATTGCATCAGTCACCGTTTTATAGCTTATAACGTAGTGCTAGACAGGCAACTTGGGTTCATAGTATGGGGGCGCTTGGGTACATGGTCTTAAGGCCAGTGTGTGTTGTCATTCCTGCCCGCTACAGCAGTACTCGATTCCCTGGAAAGTCTCTTGTCAAGATTCATGGGGTGTGTCTGTTAGAGCGAACATATCAATGTGTCATGCACTGTCAGCTCATCAACCATTGCGTCATCGCTACCGATGATGAACGAATTGCAAAGGCAGCACGCTCCTTCGGCGCAGACGTCGTGATGACATCGGTGAATTGTGCCAGTGGTACTGATCGTATTGCAGAAGCGGTGCGCTCACGAGATGACCTCGCACAGGCCGAGATTATTGTGAACGTTCAAGGTGACGAGCCTTGTATCGATCCTCATACCATCGCAAAAGTAGTAGAGATTCTCCGAAAATCTCCCGAGGATAGTATTGGAACAGCCGTCGCTCCAATTCGTTCGGTAGAAGAGCTCGACAATATAAACATTACGAAGTGCGTAAAAACAGCAACGGGCAGAGCACTCTATTTCAGCCGCCATGCCATACCAGGTTCTAAGAATGGCATTTGCATGAATGCCATTCCCTACTATCGGCATGTCGGGGTCTATGCATATAGGCCGGATTTTCTCTTGCGATTCGCTGCTCTGCCACCAACACCGCTGCAACTTGCAGAAGACCTTGAAATGCTGCGAGCCATGGAACATGGATTTACCATTGCAGTAGCAGAAGTCCAACATCATAGCCCAGACGTCAACGTTCCGTCTGATATTCAGGAGGTAGAACAGTGGATAAAGAGCCAGTCTTTTTATTCGTAACAGGTGGTGTCATCTCATCCTTAGGAAAGGGTATCGCAGCATCGGCAATTGGCCTTTTGCTCGAACGCCAGGGATATCCAGTGGCCATGATGAAACTCGATCCCTATCTGAACATCGATCCGGGTACGATGAGCCCCTTTCAACATGGCGAAGTGTATGTGACTGATGACGGCGCAGAGACAGATTTAGACCTTGGCCACTACTCACGCTTCACCCATACGCCGCTGAGCAAAATTTCTACCGTCTCCTCCGGGCAGATCTACGAAGAAGTGCTCAAAAAAGAACGACGAGGAGATTTCTTGGGGTCTACGGTCCAAGTCATCCCTCATGTCACGGAAGAAATAAAACGTCGCTTCAGAGTCTGCGCAGAACAACTCCATGGCTTTGGCTTTGTTATCGCAGAGATCGGCGGCACCGTCGGAGACATCGAATCACAACCTTTCCTTGAGGCTATACGCCAGTTTCGCTACGAGAAAGGGCACTCCTGTCTGAACGTCCATGTGACATACGTGCCTTACATCAAAGCTGCAGGAGAGCAGAAAACAAAACCTACGCAGCACTCCGTCCAAGCTCTTCGGCAGATTGGTATTTTCCCAGATCTTATCTTATGCCGCTCTGAAACAACTGTGGGGCCTGATGAACGGGCAAAAATAAGTCTTTTCTGCAATGTCCCCGACAATTCTGTCTTCGACGTTCCCGACGTAGATCTCATCTACGACGTCCCCATCGTTCTGCATAATCAGAATATTGAGGGTGCCATTCTGCAGCGGTTCGGGTTGAAGGAAAAGGCCGTTGACCTCAGCGACTGGCAGCGGAGCAGCCGTCCGTCGGTGTCCACACCTCCTGTCGTTAAAATCGGCGTTGTGGGGAAATATGTGAAACATCAAGACGCCTACAAATCGCTGTATGAATCGCTCTACCATGCCTCATGCAAAGTAGGATGCCAGCTAAAAATCGAAAAGCTAGATCCTGAAAAAATTGAGGGTGAGTTCCCCTCCACTTTTAAAGACCTTGATGGATACTTAGTGCCAGGAGGCTTTGGTCTGAGAGGATGGGAGGGCAAGATAGCCACGGCTACATACTGTAGGACATCAAAAATCCCATACTTTGGTATCTGCCTTGGTATGCAGGTGCTGGCTGTAGAGTTCGCACGAGAGGTCCTTGGCTTACAGGATGCTAACTCCACAGAGATCAATGCTCAAACCCTCCATCCCGTCATCTCTCTTCTCTCAGAGCAAAAAGAAGTTGCCAATCTTGGCGGCACGATGCGCCTTGGCGCCTACCCATGCAAACTCCACGAAGCGTCATTAGCATTCCAGGCCTATGGCTCTCATACGATCAGTGAACGCCATCGCCATCGCTATGAATTTAACTCCAAATATCTTGCCGATTTTTGTAAAAAAGGTGCCCATATTACAGGGACAAGCCCCGACGGCTCTCTTTGCGAGGTTATTGAAGTGACAAATCATCCGTGGATGTTGGGCGCCCAATTCCATCCGGAATTTAAGTCCAAGCCAACGGCACCACACCCTCTTTTCGTTGCCTTTCTCCAAGCTTCCCTCGACAACGCACAGGCAAAAACAGGGAAACTTAAATGAAGAAGAGACTCCTTGGTGTAGACTTTGGTCATGTGCGCATCGGCCTTTCTCTTTCAGATCCTCTGAATATCATTGCAAGCCCGCTTCCTACAATCCAAGGGTCAAGAAACCCTGCAGTAGCAGCACAACATGTTGCCGCAGAAATTCAAAAAAGAAAGCTTGACATCGGACAGATCATCGTCGGGCTCCCGCTCCATATGAATGGAAAGGAGTCCGAACGGTCTGTAGAGGTAAGAGCGTTTGCTGTCGCCTTAGAAGAACAGGTCGGCATTCATGTCCACCTATTCGATGAACGCCTTACCTCTGTCCAGGCAGAGCGCCTCATGAAAAATGCAGAGATGACACGGAAGGAACGGGCTTCATCAGTAGATGGTGTTGCAAGTACCATTCTCCTCCAGTGTTTTCTTGATCTTCAAGGATGTACACTATCGTGAGCTCTCCTGTATTCATCCACATACTGAGTCTTGATACGATAGGAGGCGTAGAATCCCTCTATGTCCATTTCATCACAGAAGCGCTGTCTCAAGGCACAGTGGCGCACTACACATCAGTCAGCGGAAAGCCTCCTCACAAAAAGTTAGCAGCCCATTTTGATACGCTATGCTATAAGACGTTTCTCGAAGAGCATATCATGGGGATTCGCCTTCCTAAATTCCTCCGCAGTATCGTCCGTCTTCGGCGGTCAATGGTTCATGACATCGTCAAACCAACATTCTGGACTTTCTGGAATCGAATCGAAGAGGGTTCCATCCCTGGGCCATCAGCGTACTACGAACACGGTGCTGCATGGAATGTAGCGCCCTCCAAAAAACGAAAGCGATTTCTTAGTAGCTGTTCGTGCTTTATTGCAAATTCTCATGCCGCAGCCCTTGTCCTCAAACAAAAATGGGACATCCAATCCCCTATCACGGTCATTCCCAATCCCCTACGTCCCGACATCTCGATCATCGACACCCCAAGAACACTTGTCAGCTCACACCCTCTGCGCTTAGGATTCATAGGTCGTCTTGTCTCGGTAAAAGGGTTGCTCGTCGCTCTTCACACCCTCAAAACTCTCATTGACAGAGGTATTAACGCCTCTCTTTCTATCGCCGGCGTCGGGCATCTCGAAGAGACAGGAAAACAGTGTGCATTGGCATTAGGCATCTCCTCTTCTGTCATCTGGAAAGGATGCCTCGACTGTGTGACAGACTTCTACGATACCATCGACGTCCTTCTCGTACCTTCCATACGAGAGCCTCTAGGGTTAGTGTCGCTCGAAGCTGCTGCTCGTGGCGTCCCAGTGATTGCCGCGGCGGTTGACGGGCTGCCAGAAGCAGTCCTTGATGGAAAGACAGGAGAATGCATTCTCCCTACGCTAAGTCTCCACGAAGCCCGAGAATTTCTCATCGATCATGGCACCCTGCCTGACCTTGTCGTGGATATTCAAGAGCAGGCCCTCAGGCCGCCAAAGGTTGTCGACCCACGTCTTTTTGCCGATGCTGTAGAACGTCTTCTTTCTAACACAACACGCTACAATGAGTTCAGCTCAAACGGCATTTCTCACGCACGGTCGCGTTCCGACTTTCATTCATATTTCAATACATTGCAAAACGTACTACAATGTTCGTCTGATATAGAAGGTGAGGATAACCCCTCTGCCGTTTCGTAAACTCACCAAAAAGGAGTTCCGGGCATGCGTCGCTCGATTTGTTTTACAGAACCTACAGCCGCCATCGCAGGTGAACGAAAGACATGGAGGTTTATTGTCACTCCCTCTGTCAGTCTGCCGAAAGGAACACTACTCAAATTTGATATCGGCAGTAGGGGCCGCATTATCGATTGGGAAGTGCCGCAGACAGCCTCAAAAAACAATGCCAACATGATCTGGGCAGAAATAGAGGGCGGCAAAACACTTACGCCTAAAGCTGTCGAAATACCTAACAGCATTGTCCCTCACTTCGAATTCGTCCTGCCATCAGAAGTCTCCGCAGGAAGGAAAATCACGATTTTCATGGGGACGCCTCATGTAGAAAAAGAAGCCAAGCTTGGGAATCTCACCCAGCTAACCATCCAGCGTCGACGTCCATTCTACCTGTATATTGACCCCACTGGAAAACGACAGTATACAGATCCAGAAATCTTCTCGGTCGACATCAAGGGCAATGAACTGCATACCATCCGCATTCTAGCCCCTTCCATTGCCGTGAAAAACAAGCGGTTTGATGTCATCCTGCGCTTCGAAGATCGCTTCGGAAACTTAACGAACAACGCCCCTGAAGACACCCTCATTGAATTCACCCATGAGAATCTTCGAGACTCACTGAAGTGGAGACTCTTCCTGCCAGAGACAGGGTTTATAGCACTTCCAAACCTCTATTTCAATGAGCCAGGCGTCTACTCCATACTCCTCAAAAACTTGAAGTCAGGGCAAGAATTCCGTTCTGGCCCTATAAAATGCTTTGCCACAGAAACGAAAAACTTGTTCTGGGGGACACTCCACGGTGAATCAGAGCGCTTTGACTCCGGCGAGAATATCGAAAATTGTCTTCGCCATTTTCGCGATGAGAAATCAATGAACTTCTTCGGATGCTCTGTACCGGAGTCTGCCGAAGAAACGTCGAATGAAACATGGAAGAAGATCTGTGAACAGATCACTGAATTTGATGAAGATGATCGCTTCTGTGCACTTCTAGGACAACAGTTTTGTGGCGACCCCTCGTCAGAAGGGCTTCGTGTCATGATCTATAACAAAGATGAACGTCCTATTCTACGACGTAAAGACGCCCGCTGTTCTACGTTGAAGAAAGCCTATAAGCTCTTCTCCCCTAAAGAGCTGATCTCAATCCCCTCTTTCTCCATGTCCAACAGCCATCCCTTTGATTTCTCTGATTTCACACCAGAGCATGAGCGCGTTGCTGAGATCTATAATGCCTGGGGATGTTCCGAGAGAACTGCCAAAGAAGGCAATCTCTTCCCCATCCGCTCCCCATCAAAAAAAGGGGTTCAGGAGACTGCGGAAGGCTCTCTTCTAAAGGCTCTTATCAAAAACCGTAGGTTTGGCTTCGTCGCCGGCGGTCTCGATGATCGATCGATCTTTGGTGCGTTGTACGATACCGAGCAAAAACAGTATCCCCCAGGGCTCACTGGCGTTCTCTGCGATCGTTTGACACGACAAAATATCTTCGACGCTCTGTAC
The DNA here is from genome assembly GCA_903848235.1 of Chlamydiia bacterium. GTDB lineage: Bacteria > Chlamydiota > Chlamydiia > Chlamydiales > FEN-1388 > CAINFV01. The sequence goes on from CAINFV010000101.1 coordinate 7,371, forward strand.
AACCGGCATTGCTACGCCACGACAGGAGAGAGAATTGTCGTTGGTCTGTTTCTTGCTGGCTCCCCTATGGGAACAGAGCTCTCGACAGGAACTAAACCAGGGTTGCATATCAACCGTCACCTTTCAGGATTTGTCGCTGGTACTGCGCCTCTGAAAAAGGTTGAACTCGTCCGAAATGGAGAAGTCATCCAGACATTTCACTCCGAAACAAACTTCCTCGACTTTGCCTACGATGATATGATCGACCTGACGAAAGCGTCTATCAAAGCTCCAGAGACGGGAATGCTCTTTGCCTTCTACTACCTACGAGTCATCCAAGCAGACGGTCATATGGCATGGTCATCACCAATCTGGGTTGACTGCTTGCCAAAACCGCCAAAAAAAGTAGCTGTAAAACCACCTGTAAAGACAAAAGACGTACGCGTTGTTAAAAAGGCTCTTCCTTCATTTGATGATGAGGATGATGACGAAGAAGAAAAAGATGAAGAGGAAGAAGAAGATGATGATGACGCAGACGATGAGGATGATTTTTAAAAGAGGAAGCACACCATGGCCGAACTATATTTTCATAACGGTGAACGCTACGAACTTGAAGATGGCTCACCAATAGAAGAAGCGTGCGAAGAAGCAGGCGTTCCTTTCGCTTGCTCTGGTGGGATCTGCGGCACCTGCATCATCGAGGTGCTTGAGGGAATGGAAAATCTCTCAGACCCAACACAAGCAGAGCTCGATTTCATTGGAGAAAAGGGCGTCTTGAAAGAACGTATGGCATGTCAATGCCGCATTAAATCTGGCGCAGTGAAGATCAAGTTCTAGTATTCACCTGACAGGGGGCTCCTGCTAGCCCCCTGGTGATAATCCTGTTTTCTCTTTCTCTACTGCAACGAAGGTGCTGAAGGCAGCTCTAAGTGTTGCTCTTTCCTATGTTGATAGAGCATGTATTGAAGGGATACCCAAAGCCCAGGAAGAGCAATCGCTGTTCCATGCAAGAACCTCCCCCAATCGTGAGCCAGCCACCCCACTGCAACTGAGAATACTGTATCTACGAGGCAGGCGACGAATATCGCAGGAACACCAACTTTTTCAAAGATGCGTTCAAAGTTGTCCAAGGTGTTGCGAAGGCTGTCTCCCAGTCCTTTCGCACTCATATCACCTCTGAGAACAGTTTGTATGACGGGAAGCAGTGGCTCTATCATACGTCCATACGAAAGAAGCATAGCGGGAAGAGTCAAAAATCTACCCCATAATGCCGCAAGCGCTACAAACACTTCAGGAACTGCTAAGGATATTCTTTCGACGATATACGCTATCTGAGGAGAAAGTTTTTCCTGGGCTATGTGAACAACCCTCTGTCTTCCTGTCTCATACGCGTCGCCTATATTTCTGCATGATTCTGTTACTGCCGCAGTGCATGACTCCCATGCATGTGACATAGTATGACCAAAATTTTCAACGGATGTGGTAATGATATTCATTGTCTGCCTCGGATAAAGTTTCAGTACCTCGTACTGAGGTGAGTTTTTTTGATCGCTTACGTCTGCGGCCTTTGCAAAACTAGCAGGTGCGCTCTGCTCGCGGCCGCTCGTTTTGCAAAAGCCCTATCTATTTGGTCTTAAAAAAATTCTTCCAATCCAGTATTACACTGGACATAGGGACTGTCATCAAGACTCAAAAATAAAAAAATTCTCAACTGAGAATGCGGGGAATAAGACACAATCGACGTAAATATTCGATAAAGACAGGAGTCAAAAATATGAATAGTCGAAATATAGGCTCTCCTTCGCCTCTGGGAGCAACTCATGTCTTACCAGGCTGCTGGAACTTCGCCGTCTATTCACCCAATATCATCACAGAATTAGTGATCGGAGACTATGCTAGTGGAAAGATCATAGAGTCTTTTTCTCTCGATCCAATTGTCAATCGTACTGGTGATATCTGGCATATCGCCATACAGACAGACGAAGAGACGCTTCTGTGGGGATGGAGGATCGATAGTCGCTTTGCATCACTGGCGACGCGAAGAGCGCCTATCGTTGTAGACCCTTTTGCTAAGCTTCTCAAAACAGAGCATCTCTGGGGAAAAAACGCCTGGGAAGCTTTGACCGAAGGAGAGGGGCGTCTGATTGGAGTAGCGACGTCGCCTGATATTTTTCAATGGGGCACAGAGCGTCACACGCCGTTGCGTCCAGAGCAATTGATTATCTACGAGACCCATGTGCGAGGGTTTACAGAAGATGCTTCCAGCAACAGTTCTTTTCCCGGAACATACCTTGGAATGATAGACCGCCTTCCCCATCTTCAGTCACTTGGCATGACAGCCGTAGAACTATTGCCAATCTTTGAGTTTGATGAAAGTGAATGGAAACTTCATAACCCTATCACCGGACAACGGCTCTATAACTACTGGGGCTATTCGCCGCTGAATTTCTTCTCTCCTATGCAGAGATATGGCACAACAGCAGACCCAAAACGAACAGTACAAGAGCTCAAATCCCTCGTCCGCGCCTGTCATGAAAAAAACCTCGCCGTGATTCTCGACGTGGTCTACAACCACACAGGGGAGGGAAATGGGCATGGCCCCTCTTATTGCTTCAAAGAACTTGGCAACTCAACGTATTACATCATGAACGACGACGATACCTTTGCCAACTATTCAGGATGCGGGAATACCCTCAATGCCAACCATCCCGTTGTCATAGACCTCTGCATACAAAGTCTTCGGCATTGGGTCCAAGAGTATCGCATAGACGGCTTTCGTTTTGATCTTGCCTCTGCTATGACACGCAATCAACGCGGCACGCCGATGAAAGAGCCTTCCCTCATGGAATCCATCCTCAAGGATCCACTGATTAGCAAATGCATTCTTATCACAGAGCCATGGGATGCTGCTGGCTTATACCAAACAGGAGGCCTCTTTCTCATGAATCAATGTCATCAACCTACCTTCATGGAATGGAATGACAAGTTTCGAGATGAATCCCGACGTTTTATCAGGGGCACAAAAGGGTCTTCAGGCCCCTTCGCCAGTCGTTTGTGTGGCTCGGAAGATATCTATGGACCATATGGAACGCCTGCAAATTCCATCAACTACATCGCTGCCCATGATGGGTTTTCCCTCTTTGACCTCGTCTGCTACAACACAAAACATAATATTGAAAATGGGGAACATAACCGAGATGGGATGAACGAGAATTTCTCGTGGAACTGCGGCATTGAAGGCTTAACAGAAAAGCATAATATCCAACATGTGCGAGACCGCCAGGTAAAAAACTTTCTTGTAGCGCTTTTTATGTCTCAGGGAAATCCAATGATGCTCATGGGCGATGAGTGTAAACGATCAAAACGAGGGAATAACAATACCTGGTGCCAAGACTCCCCCCGCAGTTGGATGAACTGGAATGACGTGGAAGAGCACAAAGAGCTTTCTACACTGATTGCGACTCTCACCGCTCTTCGGCATGAATCGGATTGCTTTCACACAGATCGGTTTCTGACCCAGGATGACGTGGAATGGCATGGAAAAACCTTAGAGGCTCCAAGCTGGAGCGCTGAGAATCAACTTGTGATATGCTCACTTAAAGACAGCGAACATGCCATGCGGCTGTTCATCGCCTTTAATGCCTCCTCTGTCGAACAACAGATAGAAATTCCTCACTGCAAAGAGAACGCATGGCATTCTGTTGTCAACACTTCAAAATCTGCTCCACACGACATTTTTCCTCTTTACACAGGCCCCCGCGTACTTGCTCATACCATGAAGATGCTCCCCCAGTCCTCACTCGTTCTCTATAAGAGATGATCTCGGCTTTGCACAATTTTTGGGCCCATCTTCGGTGAGAAGCTTTCCACAGCTCAATGAATTTCTCGGGAAGAGTAAAACTACCCATCCCTTCGAAATTCATTACGCTGTGGTTTTCTTCTCACTCGAAGAGAGGGTCCAAAAATTGTGCAAAGTCGAGATGATAGTGCTCATTGAAATTCATCCTTAAAAAGAAATATTTTTCTCTATAGTGTAGCTTTTTATGGCTTGCATTCGATGGAGGACATTGTGTCATGAGTACTTCAGAGATATCTCCGGCATCAGCTCCTGGATTTGCGGACACTCGAGTAACGACTCAGAGAGGGCCAACAGCCTCGAAAGTACATGAGTTTGTGAGAAGGCTTTTACATTCTATCCGTACTTGTCTTCAGGTCAATCAGACCGGAGGGCGGGTCATCCATCCTCCCCTTCCTCTTCGAAAACTGGTTCCGATTTGTCTGGATCTTGCCTCGACGGCGTTAGTTCCGATCAGTGAACCTATCGCGCAAATTCCAAGCATAAATCTTGGATTAGCAGCTATACAGGGGATTGTCAGCCTCCACGCTATCGGAAGAAAGACAGCTAAATCAGCAAAAGCGATCAAAGACCAACGCAAGTACCAAGCAGAGCTCAAAGATGCCGAAGTACAACTTCGACAGTCTCGAACCCCTAGCAATCGCGCACATATTGAAGTTCACATTCAAGAACTACAAAAACATGTTCGCAGGTGTAGAAAGCAAGTTTTCTCTCTCAGAAATCTTCCGTTATACCTCTCCTCCATAGCATCGGGCAGTTTATCCAGTATTGTATTCATCGCTCAAAAAATTAGAGCAATAAGCGATGCTGTCCTCACAGGACTAAAACTCGCTGGATCGATTGCTGGTGCCGCTGTTGGAGGCATCGGCGTCATCCTTGGCGGTATCGAAAGCGTGATCGGCATCCGTGCTGTTCGGTTGGCGTATAAAGAGAAAAAGGCTGCGGAAGCGCGGCTTGCTACTGTTGAAGCACAGACACAATCAGAGACAGGTATCCCAGAGAATATCTGGGGAATGTTGCGAACTACTGGAACTCTTCATCTCAGCAGAGAGTCTCTGAGAGCAAATAAAAATTTTCAGCGAGGCGTATTCCGTGCATGTGGAGGATCACTAGCGACAGTAGCGGGCGCCCTAGGAATCGGTGCCGCATTCACAGCTGGCACGGCGGCGACAGGAATTGCCGTAGCTGCCCTCGTAGTTGGTATGATAGGGTTAGGAGTTTCTATAGCCTCGTATCTTCAACGCAAGCACCTCAAGAGCCAGATAGCGACATATAAAATCACCAATGAACAATTTGAAGCGCTTATCGGTTATATTAAGAGCCCAGCGTGCACTGAAGCACAGAAAGGCGAGATAGCACTCTTTCTAGGAATCGATGTTCACAAGCTCTCTGCTCCTGGCGTCCATCTAACGCATGAATTTAGGAAACTGCTCTGTACAGAAGACGATACAAAAGAGCTTGCAGCATATCTGTGTACTGGCAAAAGCTCGCTTGATCAAAAAATCAAGTTCGCTCAAATTGTTGATAAACCGATCTCTGTTATCCACGATCGGTATACATTTTTAGAAAAAATGGTGACGGACTGCTTAAAGCATCAGCAGAGAGCTGTTCAAAAAGACGAGATCCATGAACTGGCGCAATATTTTCGAGCAGATAAACCAACAGCGGCCCTCAAAGAAAAAGTTTCGAAGATTCTCAAGATGCCGTTGCACAGCCTTACAAACCCTCAGATGGTGCTTGAAAACCTTTTGATAGCAACGCTTATCAATATTCAAGAGGAAGCCGATGAAATGCCTCCCACTGGCATTCCACAACACCTCGAAGACCCTCAACTACTCACCTCATAAATGGAGGCGCTATGCCCGAAAAATTAATCATGAAGAGGCTTGTGAAAACTCTTTCAGAATTTGGGCTTCAGATAACGACGAGCAACGATGAAGAAAAGCTTCCCTACGAAGCATGTATCGTTGACTTTGGCATGGATGAAAAGGAGCGGCCTGTCGCTCTCCAAATTTTGCACTACTCTCAGGATATTA
>CAINFV010000102.1 GCA_903848235.1 Chlamydiia bacterium
CGACGACGCAGAGTACGATTGTGGTCAAAGGCGCCCCGACGTTTATCTTTTCTTCAGGGCAGCCAGTTCTTGTGATGCCAAAAGGGGATCCTGGCATGGCGACAGCTGGCACCGGAGATGTGCTCACCGGCATGATCGCTGGCTTTTTGGCACAGAAGCTGACACCCCCTTCGGCAGCCGTCCTTGGCACCTGGCTACACGGGATGGCAGGAGAGGGTGCTGCACGGACAAGGACCAGCTATGGACTTATGGCATCGTCTCTGCTTCAGGCTATTCCATCAGCTGTCTTCCAACTGCTAGAACAAAGTGCCGAAGGCCTTATTCGTGGATATGTCCCCTTTGGAAGAGCGGAGCCAAGGCGAATCGAAGATCAACCATCACCAGAGATGGGGATGCAAACGGCATCATGATTCTTCGGTCGAGGTTGGTTACATAGGTTCAACGTTAAGAAGACGGAAGCAAGAATGTTCTGGCGGGATTTAGGGTTCCGGCATGTCGCAACCCAGACAATCGAATAAATCGTGGGAAAGCCGACTGAACTCAAGTATGTTCTTACAGGCGAAAGTCAATCTTTTCCTCTGTGAAGAAAGAGTCCTGGAGCAAAGACTTCTGAAAGTTGGTGTGGATGGCGTCGCAGATAGAACAGAGGGTGACGATATGCTGGCATGTAAGAGGCCGTTGACGAGCTCTTTCCCGTAAGCCACAGAAGTGGCTACGGCTTGTAGATTGCCTTCCTGTGCCCGATTGCTTGTATGACTACCTGTTTTTTGGCATCGTCCACGGCATACAACACTCTATAATCCCCAACTGAGATGCGGTAGGAGCTTCTGCTTTTCAGCTTTTCAGACCATCTAGGCCGTGGATCCTTTGCTAACAGAACGGCTTTTTCTCTGATTTTCAGATAATCTTGCTTAGGTATTTTTGCTGTCTTGAGTTTTTCAAGAAACTCGACCGTGTACATCACACCCCCATTGCTTTATCCATTTCTGCCAGTGATATCGTCCCATGTTCCTTAATGTCTTTTTCTGCTTGATCGACAGCAGCTTCGTCAATACGTTCGTCGCGTGCCATGAACTCGTTTTCTATGGCCTTTGTGACGAAGGCGTTCATCGAAATCCTGTCCTCAGCACAGATGACCTTTAGGTGATGATGCATGCCAGGAAGCATGTCAAAGGTGAACCGGACTGTTTTTTGTTGATGTATGGACATAGCGTTCTCCCTGCTCTGTACCTATCCTATACCGGAAGTCTTATTTAAGGGAATAAGATTACTATGCTTGCGAAGTCGTTGCCCCACTTTGGCACATCTCAAGGTATGCCTTAATTTCTTACATAGACTGTTCGTGTTTCAATAACTTAATAAAAGAAAGATTTAATATAATGTAAGCTCTTACAGGCGAAAGTCAATCTTTTCCCCAGTGAAAAAAGAGTTCGGGAGCAAAAACTTCTGAAAGTCGGTGTGGATGGCGTCGCAGATAGGACAGAGTGTGACGCTATGTTGGCGTGCAGGGCAAAACTTCCGGGCGCAGAGGATTATCTGAAGGTGGATTTTCCCCCAGGACTCTTTGGGGAAAAGTTTTTTCAGATCCCGTTCTACCGCTTGAACTGTTTTCCCATCAGAGAGGCTCCACCGCCGTGCGCATCGAAAGATATGCCGATCTACGGGGAATGCTGGGATGTCAAAGGCCTGTACAAGAACGACAGAGGCTGTCTTATGTCCGACTCCTGGAAGAGACTCTAGGTCATAAAAGGTTGCTGGCACTTGGCCCTTGAAGCGTACGACGATTTCCACAGAGAGCTTTTTGATCGCTTCTGCTTTTCTTTTGGATAACCCGCAGGGGTGGATGACCTCTTCTATTGCCTCGATAGAAAGTTGTGCCATCTGTTCTGGTGTTGATGCAAGAGCAAAAAGTCGTGGAGTGATGGCATTGACTCTCTCATCAGTGCACTGTGCCGACAACAGCACTGCGATGAGCAGTGTAAAAGGGTTTGTATGGAGGAGAGGCACTTTTGGCGCTGGTATCAGCGTGTCGAGAAGTGCTCTGATCTGATTGGCGAGGGCCTGTCGTTGCATATGCTCGTCACTTTCCAATGCAAAATCGTGAAAATATCGAGTTTAGGATATCTTCTGTGATGTTCGTGCCGATGATGGCGCTGAGGTTTGTGAGTACCTCTCGCATTTCCAGGGCTATAAATTCCGGAGAGAGGGAGCTCTTCAATCCGTCATTGACCCGCTGTAGGGCTTGGTAAGACCTTTCTAAAGCCTCCTTATGCCGTAGGGAGGTAATCATCACCTCATCACGTCGCGGTGTTCCGGCACTCCACATAATAGTTTCGATAGCTTTTTTTAGATCGTCGAGTCCATCCCCTGTTTTTGCAGAGGTGCGGACAACATGCTGGCGGTCGAACGACGGGGTTTCTTGGCATGGTGTGCAGTCGATCTTGTTCCAAACAAGGACCGTTTTTGAAGATGGCGCTTCGTAGATGGGCATCAGCATCAGTGAGTCGTGAGGGCGGCTTGCGTCAAGAACAACGAGAATAACATCGGCGCGTGTCATGGCCTGTCGCGATCTGCGGACGCCTTCGCTTTCGATCGCCTCTTCAGTTTCTCTAATGCCGGCTGTATCAATCAATCGGCAGTGGATGCCATTGAGGTGGAGGTCTTCTTCGATCACATCGCGGGTGGTCCCAGCAATGGGAGAGACGATGGCACGATCTTTTCCAAGGAGGGCGTTCATAAGAGATGATTTACCCACATTCGGAGCGCCAAGGATACAAAGGGCAATGCCATCATGAATCACCTTCCCACTATGAAAGGTTGTGATGAGCGAATGAATGTCATTGGAAAGAACTTGAAGATCTTTTGTTGTATCTTCGAACGTGGTAGTGCCAAGATCGTCTTCTGGGAAGTCTACCCATGCTTCGAAAAGTGCTGAGAGGTCTGTTGCTCGGCGCTGAAAATCATGAATCTGCAGCGACAGCTTCCCTTCGAGGTGATCTTCTGCAACGCGGAGAGCCTCTTCATTTTTTGCTCCTATCAGATCTTGTATAGCCTCTGCTTGTGAGAGGTCGATTTTTCCGTTCATGAAAGCGCGAAATGAAAATTCTCCTGGATTTGCTGGGCGTATGCCTTCGTGAAACAAGGTCTCTAAGATACGACGAGCGATGAGATGCCCTCCGTGGCAGTGAATCTCAACTGTCTCCTCTCCTGTAAACGAACGTGGGGGGTGCATGACCAAGACGAGAGCTTGATCGAGCGTGTGGCCTGTTGGCGTGTAGAGGGTGTAGAGGCGGGCGGAATGAGATGGCTGGTCGCGAAGCTCTTTTTTGAGAAGGCGGCCAGTAGTTGCAATTGCTGTATTGCCAGAAATGCGAACGATGGCAATCCCTCCGACGCCAGGCGGTGTGGCGAGAGCGGCTATCGTATCGTGGAGCTGTGATCGATGGTTAAATTCCATGGCCTATTTAGACGTTATGAAGTGGTGCAAAATCTAGATTATAATCTTTTATCCCCAAAAAATAAATGCTGTAATTCCATTTCTACACCACCCTTCTATGTTATGCCTTAACTTTAGAGAACTAATTTTTTGAATGTAGTTCTTTGCTATCTGTTTATGACTTCTTTAATTCAAGAGTCTACGTTCCATTCGCATCAAAATCATTGTAGAGAGAATATATATGGGTTTTCAAGTGTGCGGGGGCCAGTTTCGCCCCTCCTTTTTCCGTGAGATGGGAACCACGGTCTCGAATTCTGTACATCACGTTTTTCAGTCGACTCGAATCTACGAACTGTGCGACTACGTCTCAGCTGCGCTGCGAGCGAATATGGCGAAGGTGCAACAGCTCTTCGATAGCGCCAAAGATCTCATTCTTTTGACCTGTATGTCGACGATAGCGGCTTTTTTGGACCCTGCTCCGTTTTTTGGGTCCTTTGCCGTCGGCATGGTCTCAAATTTTCTCATCGAGTTTATGCATGGGGCTCCAGCTTCCGGCAGGTCTTTCTTCCTGGAGAGGGCGTATGAAGGATTCATTGCTCAATCGGCCCTTGTTTCTGTAAATCTTGGCTGCAAGGCAATCCAATCCTTGAACTTCCAATTCTTCCCGCATATGTGGAGAGAGGGCGCCGTTAGCTCTATGATTGCAGGACTGATTGCAGGAGCAACGGTTGCCTCAGCAGCTCGACGGATCTATGCGTCTGTTTTGGGAACTGTAGGGATGAGCCGGCTTCCTGCTGTCGCTCAGTGAGTGCGTTTGCGAATTTGTTTTTTTGTTTGTGGCATGGCGCTCTTTGCCTGGTAGCGAAGAGCAATAATATCCTAATTGTTATAGAAATTTTTTTTTGGTATGACGTGGGGGATAGTGCCGAATAACAGAAGGGGTGAAGGATGGAAAAGCTAGGATCAGGGGGAGACTTGGGGGGTGTTGTCCTCCCTATCTCAGGAGAGGGACATTCACCAGGGCCTTCTGGTGTATTAGGTGATCACAAAGCGACCCTGAAAGGCAGTTCAGATTCAGCCATGGTCGCAGAAGGGGTAATAGGCAAGGTAAGTGCTCAAGGGCAAAAAATGTCAGCTGTCGGCCCTGTATCGAGACCCAGTGAAGGAGTACCTACCAAGCCAATCGCTGAAGCCATGGCCGGTGGGTTAGAAATTACAGCAAGGGCAAGAGGGCCGGCTGTTGGAGGAGATGTAAGTGAAAAGATACTAAAGGCGCAAGAATTAGGACGCAAGGCGATTACTGGAGCTTCTCTTAAGGACAGACAAGGTGCAACTGATCAGTTGATAGCCATGATGGAATCATTGGGGAAACAAAAACTGAGGGCTCCTTTGGTCCAACGGGATCAATTAGCGGAAGATCTGCGGTATGTCGATAGTCAATTACAAAAAATTCTTTTACAGCAAGAAGAAAGGCCTGGTCTTCTGGAAGGTCCTGAGGATAAAAAATACACCTATCACATGAAATATGGTGCAGCACTCGGACGCATCCTTTGCGCGGCTCAGTCAGATCAAGAGGTGATGAGTGAATTTGTTTTGAAGGCTAGTTATATTCGTAGGTGTTTTGAATCGGAGAAAAAAGAGATTGGGGGGATGTTGTCCATCTTGGGATCGATGGAACAGGCGGTGTTGGATGAAAAAGCGCTTGCACTTCTCAATGATGCTGTCAAGATGTCGAGACTGTGGGTGTTAGGGAATAGTAAAAAGGAAGGTGATATTCAAGATTTTGTGGAGGCTGCCAAACAACTTCCCAGAGCGGCCCTTCTAACATTAGACCTTATAGCGAAAACTAATCCTGCACTTTTGCAACGGATACGAGGATTTATCGAAGCGAGTGATTGGGCAGTTGGAAAAATCTTTCTGATGTCTAAAGAGTCTCCTCAGAAGGCGTTCAAGGCTTTGGACAGCATGGCAAAAACCAATCCAGCTCTTTTTCAACAGGTACGTGCAAACATCGAAGCGAGTGATTGGGCAGTTGGAAAAATCTTTCTCGCCTCTAGAGGCGTGAAGGCTTGTCTTGACAGAGGGCAGACTGACGAGAATCTTCGAGAAGAATTGAAAAAATTGAGAGGATCGATCCCTGCATTTATTCCTCCGGAGGTTAAGAAGGTCATTGCGCAACCGATACAAGAGATGTGCGAATTGATGATGAGCCGATGCGAAAAAATGCGTAAGGAACATTTTCCTCCGATGCAGTTTGTTCATGAAAATTCCGAATTGCTTAGCGAGATATTTTCGATAATGTCTCGAGTTTTTGATAGTGCAGAAGAAGCTGCCGTCCTGAAGAAGTTTCAAAGTACAAAGAGATGGTTGGATGATATCGGACAGAGTCTGATGAGCGGACAACCAGATCCTGTTTCTTTTACTTCTCGCGCTCTGGAACGTCATTCAACATTTACGAAAGCGAATGAAGCGGAATTAACAAAGCTTGGATTGAGTGATTGGGCAACGTGCATCCCTGATGTAGTCCAGGTGGCTTTAGATTTTGAACGCAGAAAGACGGTCTTCACTGATCTTTTTGGCAATTTTGTCATATTTCCTCAACAACCTGGCGATCCAGTGACATCGGTGTCGGTGGTACAGTTCGCTCAAAAAATATTCGATGCGTATCCCGAAAATATGAGAGAAACTTCTGAGCAGCAATCGGCATTGCGACAAACGATTGGAAGGCTATTGTACAACTTAACTCAGGGAGCGCGTTTCGACGACATAAGTGTGCCGCACTTCATTCACGCTATGGGGACAAGGAAGGGAATGGAGTATCGGGGCTCGATCGATCTTCCTCAATTAATTAGTATTAACCGGGAAACATTCGAGATTCAAGCTGCAACAGGTGCTCGAGGGCAATTTGTGGAATGTCCGGCACTTGATGTCCCTGCGTCGAGAGGATTTATAGGATATGATGTCAAATTAAAAATGACTATAGGGAGTCCTGATATTTCGTATGCCTTTCAGGCGGTGATTCAAGAAGCACAAAGGCTTGGAAACATTGCAAGAGACAGTGGCGTTTCTCTCCAAGAGAGGCAGCGGGCAACCGAAGACCTCATTTCCCTGAGGAAAGAATTACAAATACAGAAGGCTCCTACTGCACATGCGCGCCTTAAAAAAGAAGGCGATCTGGCTCTTGTAGATGAACAGTTGAACGAGATCTTTAGTGTACAGGAAAAAAGGTCGTATATTACTTTTTCAGGTGTATCAATCGGTCGAGGGCTCCTGGAGGGAGCAGGAGATGCCAAATTTGCCTATCAAAGAAAATATGGAACGGCGATTGGAGAGGGGCTATGTAAAAAACACAGTGGTCAAGAGCTGTTTGATATATTTCTAGCTCAGTCGATAGATATTCGCGTGCGCTACAGTAATAGAGAAGAGGCAGACGCTATTCTTAAGGGTATGGAAGAGGCTTTATTTGATAAACTTTCTGAAATAAACCCTGAGTTGTGCCGAAATATGAGTAACTGCGGTGCCGTGCTGCGGTGTTTCAAGAGCGGGGAGTGGGAAAAGTTTATCGCCCTTGCCAAAAGCTACCCACGAATTGGGCTGCAAGTGTTTGATTCTATGAAAACAAGAGGAATGACCCTTGAACTAAGAGAAGCTATTGAACGCAGTGACTGGGATGCTGGGAAACTATTTCTGGCTGGGGACTCTGCGGCCGATAGTCGGCAAAAATTTATTCAAGCAGCGCATGAACATCCAGATGTATTTCTTGATGTTGCCAGGCACTACCCTCGAGTGGCTCTTCAGGCCTTGTATGAGATCGGAAAAACAGACTCTAAAGTTATTGAAACATTGAGGAAGGGTATTGACGCAGGATCGTGGGAAGTGGGCAAGATCTTCCTCGGCGCATGGGATGCAAAAGCCAGTTTTGATGGTGAAGGTGATGGCCAAAAAACAGCTCGACACATGGAATCTCTGCTCAAACAGTGTGAAAAGTTGGATCCAGAGGTTCAGGAAGGCCTTCAGCAGCCAATTCGTGATATGATGGGATCGATGGTGGACTACTGTGAAAGAGCACGTGAAAGTTCGCCAAAACGACCATCGATGGAGTTCCTCACTGAAAATTGGGCCGCTCTTGCGTCGGGATTCAAAGTGGCTGAACGTGTAATTGGCAAAGAAGAAAAGGACGCAATCCTGAAGGAAGAAACGAAAGAATGGTTACAGGCCGGTTGCAAAAGCGTAGGACAGTCCTCCCCTTCTGCTGCCATTTTTACATCTCAGGCTGTTCGGGCAACTCCCATAAAGCAAGGGCCGGCTCTAGAGGCATTGGAAACTGCGACGCTGTCTGAATGGGTGTGTGTGTTTCCGGATATTGTTCAAGTGGCTCGAGATTTTTACGCTCGTCCGCCTTTGTTGGTTGATTCAAAGGGGGAGAAGATATTATTTGCTCCAGACAAGGTGAAGGGTGGAAAAGACGTTGTAGCTGTGGCGAAATTTGCCCAGGCTCTATTCGACGCTTGTCCCGAAACAATGAGAGCAACTTCTGCGCAGCAAGAGGCGTTGCGACAGACTATCGGAATGCTCTTCTACAATGCAACACAAGGCGCACGTCTAGATCTTATAGCCGTACTTGGGATCTTTAATTTAGGAAAGCAAGTAGGGGTTGCCGCAACCTATAATTGCACTGAAATGACTCCAATGGAGTTCACGATAAATCCAGAAAGAGAGGCGATTCAACTTGAATGCTCAAGTTTTGGTGAAATAAGAGAAGGTGGGGTGGTTGAAGGTGGTCAGGCCACACGCGGCATAGGATACCACCTTACGATGGTGGCGAAGATGGGAAGCTCTGAGCTTGCGTGTACTATGCAAGTCGTTGAGGGAAAAACGCCGTAATATACATCCCGCTCTTGAAAAAAACCCTGAAACCAGACTAGCCTGGTACTGATTTCTTGTGCGCCTGTAGTTCAATGGTAGAACGGAAGCCTTCCAAGCTTCCAGTGTCAGTTCGATTCTGACCAGGCGCTTTCTTTCGCCCCACCTCCTTGCACCCTATTCTCCCTTCCTATACACTATCTTCTATCTTCCCAAGAGAGATTGGGGGGAATGTTTAACCCAAGACCGAAATCTCTGCTGCTGTCAGTAGAGATGCCGTCGTCAAAAGAAAGGGACAAGGCTTGGAATTTCCTGTTACTATTAAAGATTTGATTGAAGCTGGGACCCATTTTGGCCACCAGACACGTCGTTGGAATCCAAAGATGCGCGTATATATCTTTGGGGAACGAAATAACGTTCACATCATCGACTTGGCAAAGACCTTAAACCAGCTGCGTGAGGCGTGCGCCATTGTCCAAGACATGGTTGCCAATCGCAAATCGATTCTCTTTGTCGGGACAAAGAAAGCCGCAAAGGTCATCGTCCGCGAAGAAGCAGAACGCACTGGAGAGTTTTATATCTGCGAACGGTGGCTTGGCGGTACGCTGACGAACCTCGCAACGATCCGTCAGTCGATTAAGAAGCTAGACCGTATTGAAAAACGGATTGCTGCTGGCGGCGACGGGCTGACCAAAAAAGAGATCTCATTGCTCTCTAAGTCCCAAGAAAAGCTTGAGAAGAACCTCTCAGGGGTTCGTGGCATGCGCAAGCTGCCAGGGCTTCTCGTCATCGTCGACCCAGGGCAAGAAGACCTCGCCGTTGCCGAAGCACGAAAGCTGGGAATCCCTATCTTAGCATTGGTTGACACCAACTGCGATCCAGATCCTATTGACTATGTCATCCCAGGTAACGATGACGCTCAGCGTAGTGTAAAGCTGATTATGCAAACGCTTGCTGACGCTATCGTGGCAAAGAAAAATGAGATGCAGCTTATCGAAGGGAAAGAAGAAGGTCGAAAGCCAGAAGAAGCTGATGAAATGGCAAAAGCTTTTGAAAAAGCTGTCGTACCTGGGGGGAAAGATTAACCATGAGTTCATCGATAGTTACTCCAGCTCTTGTAAAAGAGCTTCGTGAGAGGACTGGCGTTGGCATGGGCAAATGCAAAGAGGCCTTGGATCAATCCAGTGGGAATATGGAAGAAGCGATCGCTTTTCTTCGTAAGGCGGGTATGATGTCTGCTGCAAAGAAAGAAGGGCGGACGACAAAAGAAGGCACCGTCATTGCGTTTCAGACAAATGACGTGGTGGCAGTAGCAGAGGTAGATGCTGAGACAGATTTTGTTGTAAAAAACGATCGGTTCCAAGAGTTTTGCAACAACATCGTTCAGGAAGTAGCCCTCAAGCGCCCAGCCTCATTGGAAGCGTTTTTGCAACAGCCCTATTCCAAAGATCCTCTCATTACGATCGATCAATATCGATCGCTGTTGATCCAAACTATTGGCGAGAACATTCAGATTCGCCGTATCGAAGTATTTCCTAAGAACAACGGCCAGTCTGTCGGTGTCTACTCTCACCTCGGGGGGAAGATTCTCTCCGTTGTTGTTCTCGAAGGAGCTGGTGAGGAACAGCTTGCCAAAGAAGTGGCTATGCATGTGGCTGCTGCCTTTCCGCAGTATCTGTCCCCTGAGGAGATCCCCCAAGAAGTGATCCAGATGGAGAAAGATATTGCTGCAGAGCAAGTTAAGGGTAAGCCGGCGAATATCATTGAAAAAATCCTCCAAGGAAAGCTGAACGCTTTTTATGATCAATGCTGCCTGACACAGCAGAAATATATCAGAGATGACTCTGTCTCTGTTGGCGAATATGTGAAAAAGCAAGGATCCTCCCATGGCAAAGACGTGCGGATTCTTCGTTTCCTTCGCTGGATGGCTGGCAAAGAATAAGTAGCTCATATTGCCTAGGGAGAGATCAACCTCTCCCTAGGAACCTCTTCCCTTCAGTTCCATCAAATTAGCAAAGACGCTATTCTCCAGTTCTAACTAGACCTATCATGAGAAACGTTTATACAACGTGGTTTTTTTATGGCTTTGCCCCTCTCGCATCAACGGATATTGCTTAAATTCTCGGGGGAGCTTCTCAGAGATTCTCCAGAGGAGACGTTCTCTCCTGCTGCCTGCAAACGGCTGACAGAAGCACTTCGTGGGCTGCTAGATGAGGGCGTTGAATTCGGCGTTGTCATCGGCGCTGGCAACCTCTTTCGTGGCGTTGAGAGTAGAGCACTTGGCTTTGATCAGGTTATCGGCGATCAGATTGGCATGCTTGGCACGATTATGAATGCCCTTGCTGTCCGCGAGGCATTATCACGGGAAGGGATTGTATCTCATGTCATGGCCCCATACCCTTCTTCGCCCTCTGTTCTTCCCATAGACCCCGTTCTTGCGCGGCAGCTGATTGCGAAGAAAGAGCCTGTTCTATTTGCAGGAGGCACCGGGAACCCCTTTTTTACGACTGATTCTGCAGCTACGCTGCGTGCCTTGGAGATTGGGGCATCCTTACTGGTAAAAGCAACAAAAGTGCGAGGGGTGTATTCCAAAGACCCTGTAAAATATCCTGACGCACGACGCTACACCACCATAACCTTCGAAGAAGCTCTGAAAGAGCGGTTGGAGATCATGGATCACACCGCAGTAGCCCTGGCGATGCAATATGGGCTATCGATTTTTGTGTATAAGTTTGGAGAGCCGCTATCGATTCTTGAGGCCTTGCGCTCAGAAGATGCAGGGACGTATATTCAGGGAAGCTGCTCAAAGTGATCAAAAGTGAACGTAACGATTGAGGTCATCAGATGGAAGAAAAAGTATTTGTAGATCAGACAAAACATAGCATGGTAGGGGCCATTGAGCACCTCCGGCAAGAGCTTCGCGGGCTGCGAGCAGGAAGGGCGAGCAGCACCATCGTCGAAGGGATTTCTGTGGAAGTCTATGGCTCGCAGATGCATGTCAAAGAGCTGGCGACAATTACCACGCCAGAGCCCCGTCAGCTGTTGATTACCCCCTTTGATGTGACTAATGCAGGGCTTATCTCAAAGGCTATTGAAAAGGCAAATCTTGGCGTTCGCGTATCTGTGGAAGGCAAAGTCGTCAGAATCTCTTTTCCAGAACTCGATGAGTCCCGACGTAAGGAGCTTGTCATTCAAGTTCATAAAAAACGGGAAGACTGCAAAGTTGTTGTCCGAAATATCCGTCGCGATGCCAACGAAAAATTAAAAGAAATGAAGTCGGGTGGGGTGTCGGAAGATGATGTAAAACGCATCGAGAAGCATGTCCAGGACATGACAAACCTTCACTGCAAAGAAGCCGATGAAGTGGCAGCGGCGAAAGAAAAAGAGATTATGACTGTGTAGGTGATTGCAGAAAAGGGACTTTAGAATCTATAGTAGAGTCCCTTTTGATGGCCCCATCGTCTAGCCCGGTCTAGGACACCAGATTTTCATTCTGATAACGGGGGTTCGAATCCCCCTGGGGTCAAGGTCCATGAAGAAGGAAACTACTACGAAGGCAGACCGGAACTGAAGGTCTCATCATGGATAGTGCTGCTTTAGGGTCTTTAGCTCAGCGGTTAGAGCACCTCACTTTTAATGAGGGGGTCGATGGTTCGAATCCATCAAGACTCAACCTTCTGTTGGAGAAGGTTTTTCGATGAGGAATATACAGCCCGTCGCTCCTCATCGTGCGATATGTATTTTACGGGTCTTTAGCTCAGCTGGCTAGAGCACCTCACTCTTAATGAGGGCGTCGATGGTTCGAATCCATCAAGACCCAGTTTTTTTTCTCTTCTTTTCGTGACTTTCTCTTTCAGCGCTCTTATCATTTACCTCATCTTTACTTCTGTGAGTTTTAATATATGCGCTCATTTCGGAAGAAGGTCTTCCTCAGCTATGTCATCTTGTTGTTAGTCTTCTTAGGGTTGATGTTCCCTTCGGTGACGAATTCTGTCCAGCAGATCGTCTTCAGGTCTATGAACGATTGTGCTGATGAGCTGATCCACGAGCTGGTGATAGCGAAGAATGATGAGGAGCTCGTCCAGGTATTAAAAGACCATAAAAGCCAGCTTTTCTATCGGGTGGGCATTCTTGATAACGAGCGCCGGTTGCTCTATGACTCCCATACAAAACGGTTGCTTGGCACCCCTTTCTTCCCATTGCAGTTTGTCACCCATCCAGAGATTGAAGAAGCGCTGCAAAGTGGAACTGGTTATTCAGAAGAGTATTCTCATCTGTTAGGACAAAAGCTTGTCTATGTGGCCAAGAGATTTGATTTTCATGGGCAGCCGTATGTCATCCGCCTGGCCTTTCCCTTTCAGTACATCCAGGATTTGCGAGATGGCTTTACCATAGGATTTTTGTTTTTCGGATCTCTCGTGCTGATTCTCTTTTCAGCCTTAGCCTCGATTGTCTTAAACCATTTTTCCAGTCCAATTCGTGCGATTACTGGGGCCATCAGAGATTACAAAGAGGGAAACCTCGACACCCTCCCGAACATCAGTCTCAAGACTTCTCCTCATGATGAATTTACCCATCTTGCAAAGACCTTGAACTCCTTGTCGCAGCGTGTGCGCCTCGAAATCGAGTCTGTGACACGAGAGAGAAATGAAAAAGAGGCGATCTTGGAGTCCCTCTCTGAGGGGGTGATCGCCGTTGATAATCAGTTTCTTGTCTCCTATGCCAATAAGACAGCATTGACGTTCTTAGAGCTTGACCATCATGTCATTGGGAAGCCCTTGCCAGATGAGCTGAACCCTAAATACCAACGGCTGTTAGAGCAGTGCTGCCAGCGGAAAACCTTGATCGTCGATGAGATGGAGATTAGAAGGGCTAATGACCGATTGTATCTAAACGTCGTTGCAACGCCTCGCGAGTATGGCGGTGGAGCTCTGCTTGTCCTTCATGATAAATCCATCTACCACAGGATGTTGGAGATGAGAAAGGCGTTTATCGCCAACGCCTCCCATGAATTAAAGACCCCTATCACTGTGATCCGTGGCTTTGCAGAGACGTTTCATGATAATACCGATCTTCCAAAGGAGACAATCCAAGAAGTCACGCATCGTATCGTTGATAATTGTCGACGCATGACTTCTATCATCAAGAATCTCCTTACGTTAGCAGATATTGAAAACCTGCCCTCCTTTCGTGTGTTATCTCACAACGTCATCGAGATCATTCACGGATGTGTAACAACGATACAGTCGATTTGGACAGAGGCTGAAATTACGGTTATCTACGATCGTCAGGAGATGTTTGACGTAGAGGTTGATGACTCTTTAATTGAAATGGCTATCACGAACCTGCTCGATAATGCTGTGAAATATTCTGAAGGGAAGCCTTGCATCGAGGTGATAGTTTCGAAAAACGAATCGTGGGTTATGGTTGAAGTCAAAGACCATGGCATAGGCATTCCAGAATGCGACCTAGAGAATATCTTTCAACGTTTTTACCGAGTCAATAAGGTTCATTCCACAAGGCTTGGCGGGTCTGGCCTGGGGCTTTCTATTGTAGAGACGATTATCAATAAGCACCTGGGAAAAATTGAAGTACGCTCTTCGCTTGGCCATGGGACGACATTTACCATCTTCTTGCCTATAAAGCTTGCAGATCGGCTCAGAGCTCTTGAAATATCATAATATCTAAACTTGGGCCAGGAGTCGAGTGCTTGGTGGGATCTATTCTCTGCGAGTCTGACGTATTTGAATGAAGAAATCTTCTTCTTGGGCTGGTGCAGCAGCAGCTGGTGGAAGCAAGAATTGGGCTATGAGGGCTATCTGCATCGCTGGAAAGAGGACGGGTTGTATCACCGCGTTTAGCTGAGGGGCTGCTGCAGGAGCTGCCTGACCTTCCATTTGGTAGTCATCTAATTGAAGATCTTCCATATCATTCAAAGGATTGGGGAGGGGGGCTAAGTGAGGTGCTGGATGAAAAAACGGCAATCCTATCGATTCTATCATAAATTTCCTTCATTTTTATTATATTATTATAGAAATAATGTATATTATTTAAGATTCTTTACATTAAATGCGAGGCTTATTATTAACTTTATATTGCGCGCGTCTTGTCGTGGGCTCTAGCGTTTTTTGAGCTCTCATTTTTGAGAAACTACTGAGAACTGAGGCTATTTTAGTTTGTAGAAATATTTCTGTGGATCAGAAGTGAGTGGAGACGGGGTTCTCATCATATGGGGAGAGGCGCTTCTACTTCTTCGGGCCATAGCACTAAAGCAGTCCCTGGTATGCTTTTCTAAAACTAACTCCGCAGGAGATTTTTTACCTAAAGGACTGACGTGCGGCGAAACCTGAGGTTGGATCAGTTCGTCGATGATCGGCAGAGCTCTTGGGGAATATCTCTGAGGCGGGGTCTCGGCTCTAGTCCCTGGAGGCGGGGTTTCGCCTAGGAGCGCAAAAGCTGCACTTGCTACAGCAACAACATTCTCTGGAATTGGGTGTAGCTGGGAGATCTCTCCGCTCTGTTGCACTGACGCTCGATGTTCGTCGAGCTGAGGATTATGAGCTGTTCTTGGGACGGCATTTTCCCAGCTGACAGGGATAAATACCGTTCGAAGTGCTTCTGGATGATCCATTTTTTCAATCAACCTTATTTTTTTCTAACAAGAGCGGGCGAATCGTTCGATCTCGTCTGGACAGAGGGTTTTTTAAATTTGACTATTTTAGTCACATCTATAGTTACACAAAGAGACAAGGTCCAGTGGTGTCACCTGGACTTGATCTTGTCACATTTAATTTTCATCTGCAACTATTTCGGAAATTTTGAGCGGAGACAGGGGTTTCATTGGAGGTATACGACGGCGTCCATATGTCCTGATGCTCGCGAAATTTGCCAGTTCCTTTTGGCTGAGTTTTCCCATAATAGCCTGGGCGGCTACCTTCGGAATGGCATGAGAATAGCTCGGCGCAGGGGTAATGGCCCGAATCTGTCTTGGATCTCGCGTGGGGAGAGAAAAAGCTATGGGCAGAACGGGAGGTGTACTGTCCGTTTGCCAAAGACCGATGGGTGGCGGCGATTGAGCCAATAAAGAGCTTCCTTCGTCAAAGAAAGTGTATGTTGATGATGGGCGGTGAAAAAATACTGAGACGCCTTCCTCACCGACGCCCTCTTCCTCCGTGTAGGGGGGGGCAGAAAAAGAACCGTCGATGCGGAAAAAAGAAGGAGCTGGATAGCTTTCTGGGCCCATTTGATCGTCATCGTCGACAGAAGCAGTGGCCAATACCATCCTTTGCGCTTGAGGATGACAAACTTCGGTGCTTCCAGATAGTTGTTCTTGGGCTATTCGTCTCGTCTTATCAGAGAGGTCTTCTTCGGGAGTCGAGTCTTGAGGTGTTGAGACTATGCTTCTGGGTGCTTCAAATTCATATGGGAAACCAGGCGCTTCAGATTGAATTCTAAAATGAGAATAGCTCACAAATATTCCTAGAGTTCTATGCGTATTTAATTTGATTTATGTTTGAGGAGTTTTGGATGGTTGGCGTATAGTACTGAATCTAGACTTTTATTTCTACCTGAAAAACAATGTCTTTATGTCTTTTCGTCTCTATGATTTTTTTTCTGAGTCTGATACATAGAAGAGGGATGAGAATATTCGGATCGAGTTAAAACGTTTGGAGTCTTCATGATAAGCGTCACTATCCTGACTAAAAATAGTGAAAGGTATCTTTCTCAGGTGTTGCGTGCCCTGCATCCTTTTCCTGAAGTAGTAATCGTTGATACAGGGTCTACCGATCACACCCTCGAGATTGCGAGGACATTTCCTAACGTCACAATCCATCAGCGATCGTTTGAAGGGTTTGGCCCGACACATAATGTTGCCTCAGCGCTTGCAACATATGACTGGATTCTTTCGATTGATAGCGATGAAGTGATGACCGATTCTCTTCAGCAGGAGATTCTGGCGCTTCCCCTAGACCCCCACTGCGCGTACTCTCTGTGGCGAAAAAACTATTACCGTGGGCGGCATATCAGAGGCTGCGGGTGGTATCCAGATCGCGTCGTGCGCCTGTACCACCGTTCTGCTACCCGCTTTTGTAATGCCATGGTGCATGAGTCCGTCATCACGACAGGGCTGAAAGTCACCCCTCTCTCTTTCCCTGTGATTCACTATCCCTACCACTCGGTATCGTCGTTTTTGCGAAAGATGGATACCTATACCGATCTGTATGCCGACCAAAAAGCTGGGAAGAAGGTGTCGCTGTTCACTGCTGTGGGCCATGCAAGCTACGCCTTTTTGAAGTCATATCTTCTACAACGAGGGTTTCTCCTTGGTGCTGAAGGCTTTGAGATCGCTTGGTTCAATATGAACTGCGCATTTTACAAGTATGCTAAGCTCGCAGAGCGTTGCAGGGCAGAAAAGTCGTAAGCCATGCTTCTAGGACCCGCTTATGGCCTGAAGAAAACGGTAAATCTCTCAACATCTCTATAGGTATCCACTTGCCATCGGGCCAAGCAAAGGGCTCTTCAACCCCGATGATTGTTGGGTATAAGGTGGCATGAAAGCGTGTGAAAGAATGAGAGGTTTCACAGAGAGAGGCGATGAACGATAGCTGTGAAGGGATACGGGGTTGAAGAGCATTAATAAGAGTAGAAGCGGCGCTTCCCTGAGGAGTGGTGTCAAAGTAAGGAAATTCATACAGCCCAGACATCACCTGCTTGCCTGATCGTCGTGTGACGAGAGCGGTGCCTTGTGAGAGAAAAATCGCAACATCGCGCCACAGAGAGGTCTTCGGAATAACGTTCTTTGCATAACGGATTTCTTGTGTCTTCGAAGCGAGAGCACGGCACTGATCGGCCAGGGGGCATGAAGAACACAAGGGTGTTGTCTTGCAGACAAGAGCGCCAAGTTCTATCAGAGCTTCCATCGTAGTCCAGGGCTGCTCTTGAGGGAGCAGCTGTTCTACGATGCTGGCAGCTGCCTCACGTGTCATAGGATGTATGAGACGAGTGATGACACGGCTGACATTAGCATCGACAGCAGCAGCACGTTCGTGGAAGGCAAACGCACGAATGGCGCCTGCAGTATAGGGGCCAATTCCCGGTAGTGCAATGAGTGCTTTTTGATCGTTGGGGATCCGCCCTTCGTGGTGTGCAACGATGATCTGGGCTATTCTATGAAGTGCGCGCGCTCTGCTGTAATATCCAAGGCCTTCCCATGCCTTGATAACAGTGTCTTCTGATGCCGCTGCAAGGCAGTGGGGGTTTGGGAATAGATCCATCCATCGGCAAAAAAAGGGAATGACACGTGCGGCTTGTGTTTGCTGGAGCATGATCTCGGAGACTAACACGCGGTAGGCAGTAGGCTCTTCTCGCCAGGGGAGGGGGCGACGCGTTGCTGCAAACCACGAGAAGAGTGCCGAGAGCGACACTCCCCCGTCTAAAGACTGTTCCATAGGTTCTTCCTTTTCCGGTTGGAAACAAGAAGTCTATGGAACAAGCGCTATTGTTGGTAACTACGGTAATGGCACTTTCTTACTTTTTCTCAGCTCTCTTAGGGACTGTCCAAAAATAAGTTGGACAACTACGCTGGCTGCAACCATTGATCTGTTGACGATCGTTCCTCGCCCATAGCACGCTATGAGCGTCGTCTCGATAGTCAACATCTCAACGGTCTCGCTCAGCCTACTTGTCCAACTTATTCTTGGATAGTCCCTTGCCACCCGTCGGCTCTTCATGGACAACTTTTTTCCCAAAAAATGGACGGGTAAACGTTCCTAACATCATGCCAAGGCATAGTCCCGGAGCGGTGATGACAAGGGCCGCGAGTGCGGCAATGATAATAAAACCGCGGAAGATGCCCTCAGTAATCAGAAACTCTCGAAACTGAGAGGAGAGGATGAACGCATGTTTTGAAAAGTACAGCCCCATGATGAAGCCAACGATGATGCCCCCAATGAAGGGCTCAAAAAAACAATACAGCAAGCTAGCTGCCAAGGCGAGATAGGCAATTGTATCACCCATGTTCGTCTTAAAGACATCGACGATTCCTCCGAGCATGGTAGGTTTAACAGGAGTCTCGTCTGTTACATTGGGCTTGTTTTCTTCCGGCGGAGTTCCCATAGTGTTCCTCAATAAAGAGCTTGGGGCGTTTGACAAATGTTGCTCGTGCTATTTCCCGAAAGTTCGTTAACATCTGAATTTGTCCTTGCCTCTTACCTGCAAAGCTGCGATATACCAACATCCGTTGTTGGCGCTGTCGCCTGCTTGTCAATACACTGGTTTGGACGACCTCATGTGTTGATGAACGTTCGGGAAATGGCACGAGGTCTTAAAATACAACGTCCGTGTGTACATACGCCTGAAGCTATGAATTTGTCAATTCTCTCTTTTTAGCATATGACGAATACTATCACTCCAAAGCATTTGTGGTTTATATCCGGGGCCTTCTGGATGGCAGCCATTGCCATGGCCGTCTTCTGTGGATTCTTTTTTTCGAGCCATGAACGGCCCGTGATAGAAGATTCACCAGCGCTCCATGTATCTACGTTTCCGCCAATTCCCCGCGGATTTCTTCAGCCGCTGTCTCTTGAAGAAGCCCTGAACTCCCCGCCGTTTAGGTTGGCTGCAATTGAGCGTCCGATACGGCTGCCTGATTTGAGATCTCTTATCATGTTCTACGGATCGAACGATCGTCCTGATCGCTCGTCACATAACCGACGTCTGCAATTTGGTATGAGGGGAAACCCTACCGTGAGTACCACCCTCATTGGAGAGAAAGTCTATTTCAAATACGACACACGATCTAATAAATGGTCGCTATCTGACGCTCCAACACCGTTAACGGCCGTCTTTTCTTCGCCGGATCCTGCTGTGCAAGTGAAAGTTGAGTTTCAAGATGACAAAGGCGTTGTCATCAACGTGCCTTCCGAGTTTCATTCTTTTCCATTGGCACCATCGCCAGCGCCAGCAGCTGCTGCGCAAGCTCATCAGTGGCTTTGTGGCTCTCTGCCTGTTGATAACACCTTGTTGGACCGCCAGGGAGCCGTCTGGTGGGGTCAAGATGAAGTGGTCTTAGCGTTTGGCGGCAAGGAAATGGGTTATGAAGCATCCCGTCAGCGTGTGCAGGTTGGCGCTGGAGAAAACGCTTATGTGCTTTGGGTGAAAGAAGATGATTGTTTTGTCTACGACGATGATAGGTGGAATCCCGTGGAGCTTGGAGGGAAGACAGTTGGTAAGCCGCTGTTGCAGGCACAGAGTATCGATGCTCATGCGATACACTTTCAGCTATGGAATCCTGATGGGACGGTCCGTCATTCGCTAGACCTTCTGTATCGAGAGGCGAAATGCGACATCAAAGTCCCTGAGATTAAGATGATTGGCGCTCGATCTAAAAAGCAGTGGATTGCAGAGATTCAGGGAAAACGGTTAACACTAACGCCAGATGATTGGGTGCTTCTCAAATCAGACGGTTTTGTTCAGCTTGATGATTCGCAGCTCTTAGATGATTATCTGCAAGGACGTCTGACGGGAAATCTCCTTGCTTTCTCAGGGATTGAAAAGGTGGACGGTGAGTTGTGCTTGATGGGAACCTTTTACGATAGTACAAGGACTCTACAGGCTCCATTTGCTATCTCCTTGTACAGGTCATGGAGCAAACACGAACCATCTGTGGAAAGCATCTCTTCAGACGATGATGATGAGGATCTGTTTGAAGACGAAGATGAAGATGATGAAGATATCGATGATGATGAGATTGAAAAAGTGTAAAAAAATTATGAAGTATCATTCTGTTTCTTTTCTACTCGTAATGACAGCCTTAGGGATAGGCTGGCCATTATTGCCGCAGCTGACGGCTGTCACATTCGCCCAAAAGCGAGAACAATTCGCTAAGACGGGAGGGTCGACAGCAGGAAAGCATGAGTTAAAGACTATTCATGACTCTCTGTTGCAGAAAAGGGCAGAATTGAAAGCGACCTATGCAGAGATGCAAGACGTAATCTTTGCCGACGGGTCGTTAGACGTTGTCCTTGGGAAAGAACAGCTGGAAGTGGCCGAAGAGTATCATAAGAAAATATCTTCCCTTCAAAAAGAACTTCGTGCTCTTGAGCAAGAGTGGAAGGATGTGGCAATTGAAGAGTCCGATGATGAGATCGAAGGGCTGTGGCATCAGCCAGATTCAACGATCGGGCAGTTGGTCATCGACTACAGTAGCGGAGACGCGGTCTTTGTAATGCCGCCAGACATCGCTGGATTTAAAATTCACCTTAGCTCGCGATTATCGGTTCCAAGAGCCTCTTGGAATGAGATGCTGGATGTGATTTTAGCGAATTTTGGCATCGGCATTAAATCTCTGACCCCTTTTGTCAAGCAGCTCTACTTTTTGAGGCTCAACCAATCTGGTCTGCGCTGTATTACCGACGACAGAAAGATGCTCGACGCGCTCCCTCTAGAAGACAGAATTGCCTTTGTATGTTCTCCTCCTTCTGGGGAACTTCGTCGGATTCTGCAGTTCTTAGAGAAGTTTGCCCCTCAAGAGCAGCTGTCAGTACAGATGGTAGGCGGCCATCTGGCTCTTATAGGGCAGGTTCGAGAAGTCAAAGACCTGATGAAAGTGTACGACTTTATCGCATCGCCAAAAAGA
Organism: Chlamydiia bacterium; assembly: GCA_903848235.1. Classification (GTDB taxonomy): domain Bacteria; phylum Chlamydiota; class Chlamydiia; order Chlamydiales; family FEN-1388; genus CAINFV01. The sequence continues at coordinate 20,937 of CAINFV010000102.1, forward strand.
GCTCAGGAATATCGTATTATCACCCTCAAACGCGCCGACAGCGAAGAAGTGGCAAAAATTCTCACCTGTATTTTTGAAGGAGAGATGACCCGTGCTGGGGATGGAGGGGCTGGCAATACACCGCCTCCTTCCATGCTGCTGCCGCAAGATGCTTCTTTTGGCTTTCGCGTCATACCCTTGAAGTACCCTGCCTCCTCATTATTTTTCATTGGGAAGCATGAGCAGATTGAAAAGGCTTGCAGTATCGTCCAGGACTTAGAGGTGAGTATCGGTGAAGTACAGGAGAAGACGATTCACTGGTATGCCTGCCGTCATTCAGAAGCAGAAGAGCTGGCAAAGGTCCTCAGCCAAGTATATTGCAAGATGATGGGAGTGACGGCGCAAGCCCCTTTAAAAGGGATATCAAGCGGTCCTAAACCTGATGCTTTGAGTACGATGCAAGCAAAGATCCAGGCTCGAGAACATGCCGAAGACAGTCTCATCGTTGACTCATCTCCTGTTGCTATGTCAACGGAAAAAAGCAGCGGCTCACAGGGAATCTCTGAGAATTTTATCGTTGACCCAAAGACAAATTCGATCATCATGGTAGTAGAGAATTATGTCTACCCGAATCTCAAAGAGCTTTTGCAGAAACTTGATGTTCCAAAGCGCATGGTACAGATTGACGTGCTGCTGTTTGAAAAGAAGGTGTCTGATTCGAGCTCTATGGGGTTAAGCCGCCTGAAAATGGGCGATGCGGCTTCTGGTAGAAAGAGAGACGGACTCCTGTGGACGGATGTCTCCCATGAGACAGCGAAGAGAAAGCAGAAGCACCATAAGAAAGAGAACAAGGATCATAAAGAAAGTATTGGGGGGATTCTCGAGTTTTTCATTTCTAGAGGTAGAAGTGGAGTTTTTCCCGCCTATGACTTGGCATATCAGTTTCTCTTGACGCAAGAGGATATTCAGATTAATGCCAATCCAACAGTGACAACAGTGAACCAGACTCCAGCCAAGATTGCCGTTGTTGATCAGATTTCCATTAACACCGGAGCTGTAGAGTTTGACAAGGACCATGTCAAGGATTCGTATTCACGGGCAGAATACGGCATCACCATCCAAATCACACCTACTGTCCATTCGAAAATTGATGAAGAGAACAATGACGAACCGAAGTTTGTTACCTTGACGACGGATATCATCTTCGACTCTACGCGTCCCGATAAACATGAACGCCCTGATGTCACGCGACGCAATATCAAAAACGAGGTTCGCGTTCAAGATGGGGAGACGGTGATCTTAGGGGGGCTGCGCCGCAAGCTATCCAGCGGGCAGGAGCAGATGATTCCCTTTTTAGGTGAGCTGCCAGGGTTGGGCAAGCTGTTTAGCATGTCAAGCCTCTCTGATTCAAATACCGAGATGTTTATCTTCTTAACACCAAGGATCCTCCCCGATGACCATGAGCAGTGGAAGGAAGTTCGCCGGAAAGAACTTGCGCGTCGTCCTGGAGACACCCCGGAGTTTCTAGATGAAGTTCTTGAGGCACGTCGTGCGAAGAAGGAGATGCTGATGTCAAAAAGCATTCGCATGTTGATTGGAAAACCAGATATTTCTATGTAAGGAGTTTTTCAACGCCATGCCTCTGACACCAGCTCTTGAAGATATTCGAAAAAGATATCAGCAACTTGTGACATGGGCGAGCTCTCTTCCTCTTGTTGTGAAGGTATTCGGGCAGCATAAAGTACTAAGGACGCATGAATTCGCAGCGGCTCTGATACGTCCTAAGAACAAGGGAGAAGATGGAGAGGCTCTTGCAAAGCAGCTTGGCTTGCCAACAGCTGCAACGTTAGCAGAGCTTTCTATCGACCGCAGGTTAATGAAGGTCGTGTCCTATGCCTTTGTGAAGCGCGCTCTTATCCTTCCTGTCTCTGAAGATGAGACTACGCTGACGGTTGCTCTGTCTGACCCGCTTGCCACAGAAGCTCTCGATGAGCTGCGCTTTCAATTTCGCAAAATCATCCGCATGATCTGGGTTCCGAAGGAGGCTCTTCTCTCGGCAATCCATGAGTACTATCAGCAGGATGAGAATGCCGCCAGCATCTTGATAGAAGAGATGGGAGAGTCATCTCAAGATGGGAAGTTCGACGAGACGCTAGCCATCTATGACATCCTCGAAGACGACCTGCAGCAGCCGCCTGCTATCCGGCTTCTTAACCTGATTGTTGGCGAGGCCATTAAGCGGGGAGCTTCTGATATTCACTTTGATCCTGAGGAGAGAGGGCTCATTATCCGCTATCGAATCGACGGGGTGTTGCATCAGCATTTAGTGCCTCCCCAGGATCTGCAGTCGCCTCTTATCACGCGGGTGAAGGTCATGGCAAAGATGGATATTGCCGAGCGCCGCCTTCCCCAGGATGGGCGTGTGAAGATGCGTATGGGAGCGAAGGTAATCGACTTTCGGGTGAGTACGCTTCCTGTCTCCTGTGGAGAGCGTGTTGTGATGCGGCTTCTTGACAGAGGGAATATTGTCTTAGGGCTTGACTATCTTGGGATGCCAAAAACAGTTCTTGATAGCTTCCGCCGCTTAATTGACTGTTCGGAAGGAATGATCTTAGTAACGGGGCCTACAGGAAGCGGTAAGACAACGACGCTGTACAGCGCTCTGTCTGAGCTGAAGAGTCCAGAAGTCAACATCATGACTATCGAAGACCCTGTTGAGTACCGCCTGCCAGGCGTTGCTCAGTTGGGTGTGCACCCGAAAATCGGCTTAACCTTCTCCACTGGGCTTCGCCATATCCTCCGTCAGGACCCAGATATCATCATGATTGGTGAGATCCGTGATAAAGAGACGGCAGAAATTGCTATTCAATCTGCTCTGACAGGTCACCTTGTTGTCAGCACCTTGCACACCAATGACGCCTGTTCTGCTGTCACACGGCTGGTTGATATGGGGATAGAGCCATATCTTATCTCATCGTGCTGCTTAGGGGCTTTAGCGCAGAGGCTTATTCGGAAAATATGCACGGCATGTGGAGGCAAAAAACTACCTTCTCCGTGTCCTATCTGTCTAGGATCAGGGTTTTACGGCCGTCATGGCATGTATGAGATGATGTCGATGACAAGGGCTTTGCGCCAGCAGATTGCAAAAAGTCCAGAAGCCTCGCTTCTTCTCGATATTGCTAAGTCAGAAGGGCTGCAGACTTTAAGTGAACAGGGTAAGGAACTGGTGAAAGAAGGGATTACGACGGCAGAAGAGGTCTGGCGTGTGACAAGGGGCGGGGAGTCAGTGTAAATGGGGATATTTCAGTATCGAGCTGTAAAAGCTGATGGCCAGCGGCTTAAAGGGTCTTTAGAGGCGACGAGTTTTGATGAAGCCAAGAGGTTATTGCGAGAGCAGCAGCTGATTATTATTGGCTTAGAAGAGTCGGCTCCAGCACAGAAAAAATGCTTAAAAATGTCATACGAGCAGAGGGTTATCTTTACCTCTCAGCTCTCCCAGCTGTTGGAGGCTAGCGTCCCTCTCTATGAAGCTCTAGAAGCGTTAGAAGAGCAGGCACAGGGCGAGCCCTACCAAGCGGTTATCACTGCTGTCCGCGAACAGATTCGTAAGGGGGTTTCTTTTTCTACCGCTTTAGGGAGTTATCCTGACACCTTTTCTCCGCTCTTCCGCGCCATTGTTGTTGCAGGAGAGTCTGTAGGACGGCTTGATAGCGCTCTTCTTCGGCTAAGCCAGCTGTTGACTTCTGAGAAGCAGTCTCGTCAGAAGTTAATTTCTGCCCTCCTCTATCCTGCCATCCTTTCCGTTCTTCTTGTTGCCTCGTTGTGTATTTTAATCTTCTTCGTTATCCCCTCTATAGAAGGGTTGTTTGAAGGACGGGAGCTTCCTGCTTTCTCAACGATAGTGATCTCTACTGCCCACTTTATCCATCGCAACACCGTCTGGATTCTTGTCTTGGGATGTGGGGGGCTCGCTCTCTCCATATACCACCTGTCAAATCCTCTTGCCAGAGAGCGTTTGATTGCCAAGATGCTACGATGGCCGGTGGTTGGCCCCTATTTGCTGAAGTCGTGCCTTGCTCGTTTTGCAAAGACCCTCTCGAATCTGATTGCTGGCGGCACACCTTTGAGCTCGGCGCTGGTATTTGCGAAAGAGGCTATTGGGAATGCTGTGCTTGAAAGCGAGATGGAGCAAGCGTCGAAGGAGATTATCGAAGGGCAGACTTTCTCTTCCTCGTTACACAGGTCTGAACTTATCCCCCCCCTCTTTGCCAGGATGGTGCTGATTGGGGAGGAGACAGGGCGGCTGGCCCCGATGCTTGCCAACGTCTCTGCGTTGTATGAAGAAGATAGCGACCGTCTTCTTGAGCGTGCGGTGAGTCTCTTGCAGCCTCTTCTCTTGGTCACCATGGGCCTGGTCATCGGTGCTACCCTTTTGGCGATCCTCCTGCCTCTTGCCGACTTTGGCTCGATGCTGGATACGTAGGCGTCATGCCATCGGTCTCTTTTTTCCAGTGGTTTTTGTTGCTTTCGAGATGAACGGTCGTATTTTCTCTTTCCATTTCTTCGGTACAGCAGAATGTCGGATAGCGACGTAATTGCAAAAGCGATAATTTTCAAGGGAGTCGGACCATGTTGGCACAAAGACAAGGCCATCAGGAATCAGGCGAAAAATGAGAACTCTTTTGTCTGAAAGGTAGTCAAACACGGACTTGAGGGTGATATTGGATCCATGGAATGTGTAGCCATATTCAAATTGAATCGCCTGTATCCTCTTGTTTTTAAGCATGTGTCGAGCGCCTTGAAGAACCGAAAGCTCATGGCCTTCGACATCGATTTTCATAAAATCGATCTTTGAAATTTTGTTTTTCCGGCAGAACAGGTCTGTTGTGGTCTTGGTGATAGTAATCTCTTCCATTGGCCGTACTCCCTGTGCTTCTAGGGTAGGCTGTCGATATAAACTGCTTGTCCCGCTTTCTTTGAAGGAGTTGCCATACACAAAAAAACTCTGTTTTCCCACAGTGTTTGAAAGTGCGGTGTTGAAAAGAGTTGCGTTTGTATTCTGTATCCTTTGTCGATAGAGCTCGCATACCTGAGGGATGGGCTCAAAGGCTTTTATATGAATCGTCGGCTGTATCTCCAATGCTTTCTCTGTCCACTCTCCTATGTTCGCGCCAACGTCAAATACCAGCTGTCCAGGCCGTAAGTACTCTCGAAGGAGGGTATCTTCGCCATCACCGACAATGTTGGGAAGGTCATAACCTAGATGCTGAGTTTGTGGGCCTTCAATCAGGATTTCGTAGGCATGAAGTCCTAAAGAGGAGCCTATCGCATATATCAGTAGTGCATGCCAATGTTTCATTCAAAAAAACCTCTTTCAAGCCTCTCCCTTTTAGGGAGGGGCAGTTGACTGCTTTCTCATTTTTGCAAACTCAAGTATACTATATCCGGACCAGTTGAAAAATTGTTTTTTTGTCTCTTCCTTATCGGAGTGTATTCTGTGCTTTTGTACCGAATTGTTGATATGTTTTTTACTTGTTATATAGCAATGCTTTCCATTGCTATTATAAGTTCTTGGTTTCCGGAACTTGAAGAATTTAAGGTAATAAAATTTATAAGGTTCTATACTGATCCTTATTTAAATATTTTTCGGCGATTGATCCCTCCGTTTGGGATGCTAGACGTCAGCCCTATTGTGGCGTTTATTGCCCTTCAATTTATTGAGGCTATCGTCAAGAGGATTCTTTTCTCGTGAGCACTCCCTCTCTGATACATCCGCTTCAGATCGGCACCCTTGCCCTTCCCACAAATATCATCTTCGCCCCCCTCGCTGGGTGCTCAGACTTCCCATATCGCCAGATGTGTCGGAAGTACCACCAAGGGCTTATCTATTGCGAGATGGTCAAGATGGAGGCCATTGTTCGATCGCAGGCTACCTCATTTCGCATGTTGCACTACAGTGCTGATATGCATCCTATTGGAGCGCAGCTGTGCGGCAGCAATCCAAAACTGGCCTCTACTGCTGCCAAAATTATTGAGGATATGGGGTTTGATATTCTTGATTTGAACTGCGGGTGCCCTGTTGACAAGGTTACAGCGGACGGAAGTGGTTCAGGACTTCTTCGTACCCCCACGCGTATTGGCGAAATTTTGGCGAATATGATTGCCGCCGTTCGTATTCCTGTCACGGTCAAGATCCGAGTAGGGTGGGACGACGATCATATCATCGTCGAAGATCTTGTGAGAATGGCGGAACTTGCGGGGGCACAAGCGATTACTGTTCATGGCCGTACGCGAAAGCAGGGGTATAGTGGGGAAGCAAATAGAGAATGGATACGATTGGCCAAACAGCAGTCCCATGGGATCAAAGTGATAGGTAATGGAGATGTCTTCTCAGCGCCATCTGCGCTGCGTATGCTTGCAGAAACCGGATGTGATGGTGTGCTGCTCGCCCGAGGCGGTATTGGACAGCCGTGGCTTGCCGAAGATATTTGGCATCTAGAGCAAGGCCTCTGTGTCTCTGGCAGGAGTGCCGATGAGAGACGGCGTGTGCTGCTCGATCACTTTGAAGCGGCATTATCGTATGGAGGCGACGCTCAGGCGATTGTTGACATGCGGCGTATAGGGTGTTCGTACATCGGGCGCCTTCCAGGTGGAAGGCGCTTCCGAGAAGCCTTTAGCAAAGCTTCTTCTCTCCAAGAGCTTCGTGAGCTCATCATAGAGGTTCCGATGGAGGAGTGATTGGAAGCGATGCCTTGGCACGCTCCCCTCCAGAGACCACGGCCTTCAGAGCGACCTCTAGCCAGAGCATGTTCAGCGTGTCACGCAGAGGGTGATCTTGAGGGATTCTCGACAGATCAACCTCTTCTGGCAGGAAAAGCTTGCTAAGCTCCGCAGATGACAGTTTTGCATGTGACGAGGGGGGGAGCTCTTCTGGAAGGTGGTACAGCGACCTCCCTTTTTCCTCTTTTGGTAGTGATAGTGGCGTCGGCTGGATATTTCCAGGAGCACTGCCTCCAATTCGCGTCATGGCAGATACCTCTTTAAGTCGTTACGTAGTTCATCGGCTTGTTTTTTGACTTTCTCAGCGCCAGGTGTTTCTGCAGTGGTCAACTCTGCAAGTGACAGGTACGCCGTTGCTGCTGCATAGTTTCCTAATGCCATTTGGCATTTTGCTATTAAAAGGTTGCAGGAGAGGTCCGTCGGGTTTGTCTGAGCTGCAAAAGTATACGCTAACAGAGCTTCTTGATATCTTCTTAAGAAGTATTCGCAGTTGCCAAGGCCTATCCAAAAGATGTGGTAGGAAGGGTTAATCAAGGACAGTAGGTAGAAGGCCCCGCTTGCCTCTTCATAGTGCTGGTGTTCATATAAATATCTCGAGAGCTTATACAACGACTGCAATGAAAGGTATGAAATGCCAAGAATCTCTTGCAGAGGCTCTCCTTTTGCCATCATATGCAATGCTGGTTTGACCTGCTGTATCACAACAGAGGCAACAGTGATCATGTCGCCAATGGCTTGAACAATATTTGGCTGTTGGGTTACAGCCTCGATATGTGGAAGTTCTTGGAGTAGCTCAACGAGCTGACGCATCCCCCGTTCCATTTTGTGATAGATGGAGAGGAGGCTTTTTTCCATTTTTTGCACATCGGCATCTAATGACGGCTGTGCTGGAGTGACATGGAAACCTGGTGGTGACAGATCCTTGAGCTGCTGGGCGATATTTTCCAACATTTTCCGAAGATCTTCATGCATTCCTTCAAATCGTTGCATGCTTGTCTCATCCCCTATGAGCATGAGTTATAAACGAACGTCTCCTGCCGCCTCCGTGCCGATACCCTCTTAACTTGGGTTTAAGCCAAAGAGACAACGTATCCTAAGATTTGCCGAAAAAAATATTTGTATTCAAATCAAAAATACACACATTGTTGCCATAACTGGACTTTAGCATTTTTTAAGCCCCCTTTTTACGGTGGATTGCACAACATGTCTGCACAGAATACACAAATCCAGGTGACTGTTCGGAGAAGCGTTCCTTCGGACACCCAACAAATTGAAGCGCTGATCCATTCAGGTGATGTTAAAACGAGTCTTCCTCGATCTGCATATGCAGCTCTTGATCTTCGAACGCCTTCGCCAGACTTTCCTATCGCAAGGAGAGAAGACCGTCAATATGTCGTTGAGAAGAATGGAGAGGTGATAGGGCATTTTCTGCTCTGGAGTCTCTACGAGCGTCATCAACATGCAGAAGTTGTCTGTGCTTTCTCTGCCAAAACTTCTGAGCGCGATATGAAGGAGGCGTTTGATGCCGTCCTCGATATCCTTTTCCGGCAGCTGCAGCTGCATAAGGTCTCCTTCCTCGTCCATCCATCGTTTCTCTTTTTCTTTACCGTTGCACAGCATCTCTCGTTTCTTCTTGAGGGTACGTTGCGCCAGGAGTTTGCCCTCAATGGTGAGTGGTATGATATTGCTGTCTTCTCGCAGATAGCTAAGGAGCGTGAGCTTTTTACACTCGAAGGAGCGCAGAGAATTGCAGCAGTGGAGGGAGGCTACGACTGGCTTATCCGTCAGGCTGCCTACGATAACATCCATGTGGGTGTAGTCAGGGCCATTTTGTTGCGAATAGACAAAGACAAGATTCATGTGCTGCTCTTAAAAAAATCCACAGGATCTCCATTCTCTGGTCTTGAGGAAGCTCCTGGGAGCAAAGTTTTAGATGGAGAATCGCTTTTTCAGGCATTGAAGAGAGCTGTCAAAGAACAGACGGATCTGGAGATCTCAAAAGAGATTCATTACCTAACATGTTTTGATTTTACTACAGACACTGGCCAGCGGATTCGTGAATTTGTGTTTCGTGTCAAGCCAATGACATGGGATGTGCACATAAAGCCCGAAGATCATGAGTCCTTTGACTGGATTCTTCTTCAAGACCTTCCCTCATCGCATCTCCATCCCGATCTTGTCCATATCCTCTCGAGTTATTCTCCAACACTTGCTTATGAGACAGAAGAGATGCCGGTCCATGAACATGAGGCTGCTATTGAATTAGTAAGGCCTTCTAGCCTGCAATTAGAGGAAACGCTGCTGATAGGACATCATCTTGACGCTTACGCTGCCAAGGGTCTTTCTATGATCGACCCAATTGGACTGATTCTTCGCGATAGCGCGAATCGCATTGTAGGGGGCCTAGGCGCTGACTTGGCCTATGGATGCCTATTTGTGCGTCGTATTTGGGTAGATCCGAACTGGCGTCGTGTTGGATGGGGAAAAAAGCTCATGGCACGGGCAGAAAGTATCGCCCGCGAAAAGGGGTGTACATTTGCCATTGGCAATGTGATGGATTGGGAGGACATTCCTTTTTTCCAAAAGATAGGATATTCCATCGAAAGTCAGTATACAGGGTATCTTGGGGCCTCGCGTCAGTTCCGATTTCGAAAGGAATTGCTTCATTGACTCTGTGTAGAGCCTCTCTTGTTCCCAACCCGCTCGTAGGCGGTTCTTGGGAGTGACAAAAAAGCCCAAGACAAAACGCATATAATACGAACTTTTGAGAAAAACACAGGCGAGACTTTTCTTTTTTCAACGTTCTTTGATACTGTCTTTATCCGTTTCGGTTTTGTTATTGGTTGCCACAGGATATTTTCACCATTGGTTTCTTGATGAGGGATTCTCGCAAGGAGTTCTTGAGATTTTTCTTGCTTATATGCTTTTTATTGCTGCCCTATGGCATCTTCGCAGAGCATCATGACCGCCATCTCCTTTCTACACTTAAGGTGAAAAAAACGGGGGTGTACAAGAGTCGATGGTGTTTCCCTTTGCATTTCCAATTGACAAGTACAAAATCTATCAAATTCCTCTTCAAGGAAGTTTTTATCTCGATGAGCAGTGTGACAGTATCAACTCTTGGCTTCGTCTTAGAAATGCTTGGAAACAGGAACTGTGGGAACGCGTCCGTGGATGTATCAAGCCACACTTGTTGCTATCCGCGGGAAATTTTGAACGGGAGTGACCGATGAGATACATTGTATTACTTTTTGTATTGCTTTTTCATATCCCTTGTCTCTCTGAAAAGGTCTATTCTGCCTCTTCAGGAAGAGGAAAGTCTGTTTTACTCAAGCACATACCCCTGGCAGATACTGAAAAAAGCGTTCGAAAGATTTTTTCATTATCGATTCCTGGATATCCTGGTGCGTATAACCCATCAATTGTCAATTTGGAACAAGGGTTCCTCCTTTCGTTTCGATATGACGATCTACGGCGTAACAAATCTATGGTTGGCATGGTGCGCCTGAATCGGCGATTTGAGGTCGTAGGGAGCCCTGTTCTCAGTGATACCTTGTTAGAATTAGAGGATATGCGATTGTTTTGGATCGAGGGGGTGTTGTACGCCTCTGGTACGAGAGTTGAAATTAGGAGTCCGACTCGCACAGCTATTGCCTTATGCCAAGTCGATGTACAGACGCTGAAACTAAAAAATGCCGTTGACCTCATGTATCACCCGCAACAGGTAGAGAAAAACTGGACGCCTCTTGTTCATAGTAATTCCTCAGGCAAGACTGATCTGTTCTATATTTATTCTCACAACCCTCAACATGTGCTTCGTGTCAAGTCGATATCTACAGGGGCGATAGAGCATGCAATTCTTCCATGGAGTCAGAAGGGATTATCATGGGAGCATAAGTGGGGGGCAATCCGAGGAGGAACTCCCTGTGTTTCCATAGGTGATGAGCGGTTAGAATTTTTTCACAGTTCTTTTAATGACAAGAATCGACGGTGGTGGGTTTTCGGTGCCATGACATTTGAAAATTCACCTCCATTTCGGATAAAAGCCATCTCCCAGTATCCAATTATGGCTCAAGGGATGTATACGACTCCACTTGTGCCTCGCTTTAAAAAACGAACATTTCGTGTGGCGTTTCCTGGGGGATTTGTGGAGGTCAAAAAGAAGAAAAAAACCCTTTTCTACCTGGTATACGGTGAAAATGATAGTGGTATCAAGGTAATGGTTCTAGATAAGAAGCGTCTCTTGGCCAGCATGAAAAAAGTCCCTTATTCTGAACGGCCTTATAGTTCGGCGCCATACCGCGGTAGTTCTAAAGTGAGAAGATGAGATGTTCTTTAGAGTTTTTTTGCTTATTTGTGTTGTATGTGTCGGCAGCCTTTCCGCACGATTTGAAGATCATCTGAAGAAAATTTCCGATAAGGGTGATTTTCATAAGATGAGAAATATCAATTTCATTTACATGATCAATCTTGACGAGCGGCCCGAGAAATTCGAATCGTGCATGCGACAGCTTCGTCCCTATGGAATTTACCCCTACCGCTTTTCAGCCATTAATGGCTGGAAACTCCCTCTAGAAGTCATTAATGATCTTGGTGTTAAATTTGTGCCAGGAATGAAAAGTGGATTAATGGCAACGTGCTATTTGCGGGAAAATAACGGAGATCCTACACACGAAATAATGAGCGTCCCTGGGCGGACATATTTCTCTCATGAGATACGGAAAGGGTCCATTGGGTGTGCTTTGAGTCATCTTTCAATACTTCAGGATGCTCTTGATGCCGGCTATGAGACGATATGGATTATGGAAGATGATATTGCTGTTCTCCAAAATCCTTATCTTGTCTCAGATCGTATCGATGAGTTAGATGCGGCTCTGGGAAAGGAAGGATGGGATTTATTCTTTACGGATCAAGATACAATCAGTAATGAAACGGGTGGATATGTCGGGTGTTGGTCGGCAGCACAGCGTCCTAATTTTTCGCCGTACAATCCAGCTCGCTTTGCTGTGCGAAGCGATATCGGGACAAATTTTCGAAAAGTTGGAGCGCGTTATGGCACGTATTCATGGATTGTCCGTCGGTCTGGAATAAAAAAAATACTATCTTTTGTCAAAAAATACAGCCTTTTCCTTCCGATAGATTTGGAAATGATACTTCCTAATGACATTCGTTTAGTTACCGTTACTAAAGATATTGTTTCGACTCAGCGAAATGCGTCGACTGACAATAGGGTGCCGGGTTTTTTACTGATGAAACAGATCCTTTCTTCTAAAATTGCACAGGGAGAGTGAAATGAGCATTAGGGTGTGGGCGTTTTTCTTTTTTATAGGCAATTTTGTTTCACTCTATGGCTATCAGATATCTGTAGCTACGATATTTAAAGATGAGGACCCATATCTGAAGGAATGGATCGAGTATCATCTGATGGTGGGCGTTGATCATTTTTGGCTTTATAACCACGAAAATGAAATCAAGGAAGAGACATACGCTATCCTACAGCCATATATTGAGAAAGGTATAGTTGAATTGTTCAAATGGCCATACCGAAATGGGCTTATTGTTGATCAACGGACTTCAATGACCGATGCTCTTCGGCGAGCTAAAGGAACAACCGAGTGGTTGGCGCTGATAGATACGGACGAATATATCCTCCCCTCATCGAACAAGACAATTCTTGAGTGCCTCAATGCCCATTTTACACAGGCCTCAGCGGTCTATATGACTTGGCGGAACTTTGGTACGGGAAAAATTACTATTCCTAAGGGAGAGCCTATTTTGTGTCGTCTCGTGGCGTGTGCTCCACGTGGCCATGGGTATGAAAATAATGGCAAAACCATCTTCCGGGTTAAAGATGTAGATTGCGAAGCTATATCGTATATTCATCACGTGCCTTTGAAGTCTTCCGGTGTCTACTTCTATGGGGATGGGGTGAGCATTCCAAAAACAGCAAATGGACGGGAGCCCTCCCTCGACGGAACGAGCCATCATGGATACTTACGCATTCATCATTATTTTTTGCGTGACGAGTGGTTTTTTCACAATGTCAAGAAACCACGATTGGTTCAAAGGGGGGATACTGAATCAATGATAAATGAATGGTACAATGATTTTTTAAAAGATAAAGATCTCACATTGGTTGATTATATCATTAAATATCACCCTAAAAAGTATAAAAAAATATGGAAAAAGTTTTCGATTTACGGACCAGGCGCCAACCTTAAGGGGGTGCAAAAAAGGGGCTTAGATAAAAAATGACAGATATAACAAAACCCAGGCTACAAACGCTTCTGAAAACATTGTTCTTGATATGCGCTCTTGGCGCGAGCAGTTTATTTTCCAATGTCGAAGATCATCTAAAGAAGGTTACCGGTAGGGGAACTTCTCATGATATGAGAAATATCGATTTTATCTACATGATCAATTTGGACGAGAGGCCTGGGAAATTTGAGTCATGCATACGACAACTCTCGCCCTATGGTATTTATCCTTACCGCTTTTCGGCTATTAACGGCTGGAAGTTGCCTCTGAAGGTCATTAACGATGTAGGCGTTAGATACAAAGTCGGGATGCCGACAGATCTTATGGGTACATACTTCATGAATAATGAAATGAGTTCTGGAACTCACGAAATCATGAGTGTTCCAGGGCGCACATATTTCGGTGACTTGGGTCGAGGAACCATTGGCTGCACCTTGAGCCTATAATGGACCCCAAAAATTAGACAGCTTTCAAAGTTATGTTCTGTGCTAAAATTTTAGGCCTAAAGGAGGGCCCAGCACATGAACGGAAAGCCACGGACA
>CAINFV010000103.1 GCA_903848235.1 Chlamydiia bacterium
AGCTCGAAAGAAGCCTAACCTCTTTGTACACTGGCAGACTGGTATGGTAGGATCGGTTACCTAATAGGAGCGGTGTGAATCGAGAGGTTCACGCACCGTTCTGAGAGGGGCTGGAGGGGAGGTTCCTCTGGTCTACTCACCTGATTTTTAGAAGCGGTGTTCTGCCAGCGTGATGGAAGGCTTCATGTCGTCGAATATTCAGAAATCAGCGATGCGCTTCGTACTGCGCTAGCTTCTGATGGAACGCTCTTGTATTCATGGGCAAATATATCTGTGTGTGTGCTAGGGCTTGATACGATTGCAAAACTCTCCTCGATTCCTCTTTCTGTACATTTTGCAAAAAAAATGAGAGGGGATTTGCAAATCTACAAGCCTGAGTACTATATATTTGACAACTTCCCTGCTATTTCCTCCTTTTCTCTCGTCGGTTTTGATCGAGCTTCGTGGCAGGGAAATTGCATGAAAAATCCCTTGACTTAACCTTTCATAGGGAAAAGTCCCTTTTTTGAACACGAGTGTGCAAGTGGGTTTTGAGTCAAGACATCCGGCTTATATAGGAGAAGCCGAGTCGAGAGGTTTTTCATGCAATTTCCCTGAGCTTCGTGGTTTTCTCCCATCAAAAATCGGGAAGGAGAAGACTCTCTGGAGGAGGCATCGAGAAATTTCCATCGTGTACAAAAAGTGCAGGCTGAGCGAGCGGGTAAGAAAACAGATGCAGCGGTTTTTGATCCAGCAGAGCTGTATGGATGCGCCCGAAAATGAGCTGCTACAGATCGGTATTGACGATCCAAGCAAAAATAGATATTGTCACGCAAGAATTGTGTAACATGTGTGACTAACTACCTAGCCCCCCTTGGGTGTATGAAAAAATACCTTGTGTATATCGCGTGTCTTTGTGGAATTGCTGGTGTGGCTGCATTTTTCATGATTGAGAATGGTATCGAGAAAAACGATGCCATCACGGTGTATGGAAACGTCGATGTCCGCCAAGTGGATCTCGCATTTCGGGTTTTTGGAAGAGTCACGAAATTGCTGTTTGAAGAAGGGGATTGGGTGTCAACTGGTTCTCTAGTCGCAATCATGGAGAAAAAACCCTATTCAGATCAGGTCAAAGAAACCGAAGCTTCTATTGCATCTATCGAAGCGCAGCTAGACAACGAAGAGAAAATGCTGAAGCGCCGCTTTGAGCTGATTGATTCTAAAAGCATCTCTCAGGAAGACCTCGACACAGTATTTTCAAACTACCGTGTCCTACAGGCAAATTTAGAACAGGCAAAAGCCTCTCTTGAAATAGCGCGGAAGAATCTGATCGATACGGATGTCTATGCTCCAACTGATGGTACGATCTTGACGAGAATCCGTGAGCCGGGTTCTGTTGTGGATGCGGGACAACCTGTCTATACCCTCTCCATTGCCTCTCCAGTCTGGATTCGTGCTTTTATCAGCGAGCGCGATCTGGGCCTTGTCTATCCTGGGATGCCCGCGAAGATCCATACCGACACTCCTGGGGGGAAGGTCTACACAGGGACAGTTGGATTTATCTCACCAGTTTCTGAATTCACCCCGAAATCGGTGGAGACAACACAGTTGAGGACAGATCTTGTCTATCGTATTCGTGTGTATGCGGACAATCCTGACCTTGGGCTACGCCAAGGCATGCCAGTGACTCTTAAACTATCACTTGCCAAAACAGCTAGCTGAGTGAAGATGGATACGGATATCGTTGTCATTGAGAACCTTTCCAAAGTATTTCCCGTCACTTCTGTGCCTGCCATCAATAATGTAAGCCTTACCATTCCGAAGAAGGGGATTGTGGGGTTGGTAGGGCCGGACGGCGCTGGGAAGACAACGCTCATCCGCCTAATGGCAAGTCTGTTACTTCCCTCTCACGGACGGGTGTTAATCGATGGCCATGATACCGTCAAAGAGGCTTCGCTCATCGCCAATTTCATAGGCTATATGCCGCAGAGATTCGGACTCTATGAAGACTTAACGGTAATGCAGAATTTAAATCTGTACTCCGATCTTCAAGGTGTTGTAGGGCCAGAGCGAACACGTATTATCGACTCTCTTCTGACCTTTACGACACTTCGTCCCTTTGTCGATCGTAAGGCACGTGCCCTGTCAGGAGGTATGAAACAAAAGCTTGGCCTTGCCTGCTCGCTTCTTCGAAAGCCGCCCTTGCTTTTGCTAGATGAGCCAAGCGTTGGCGTTGATCCACTGTCAAGAAGAGAGCTGTGGAAAATGGTGCGCAAGCTCGTCGACGAGGGGATTGCCGTTGTATGGAGTACCTCTTACCTTGATGAAGCAGCAGCCTGCGACCGCGTTATCTTACTTGACAAAGGAGCGCTTCTCTACTACGGGGTGCCTCAGGAGCTGACTCAACGCGTCGAGGGGCGTGTCTTTAAGGTCAGCGGTATCACGACGAGCAAGCGCGCTATCATGGAACAGGCTCTCAACCAAAAGAATGTCATCGACGGTGTTATCCAGGGCAGCGACATTCGCATTGTCGTCAAAGAAAAGACTGATGAGCCATTGAATATAGAGGCTTTTACAGGAAATCCACAGCTCGCCGTGCACCCCGTTGCTCCTCGGTTTGAAGATGCATTTATTGACCTCCTGGGTGGTGGGCCCGGCGGTACGTCGCCGCTTGCTGCTGCAATGCCGCCGTTTGTAGATGGGTTGGAAATTGTTGTAGATGCCCATGGGCTGACAAAGAAGTTTGGAACGTTTACTGCTGTTAATAACATCTCTTTTTCAGTCAAAAAAGGAGAGATCTTTGGGTTGTTAGGGCCGAATGGCGCTGGTAAGTCTACAACATTTAAAATGATGTGCGGCCTGCTGCGACCCACTTCTGGGAGCGCTTTGGTCAATGGCGTCGATCTTCAGGTGGCGCCGAGTGAAGGGCGATCTTTTCTTGGGTATATGTCGCAAAAATTTTCTCTGTACTCCATCCTCAGCGTGTTGCAAAACCTCGAGTTCTTTGCAGGAATTAATAATCTCTTTGGAGAGAGGAAACAGAAGGTCATTGCTTTTATGAGCAATATCTTTGGATTTCGCGATTTTCTCAATGAGTCGGTCGGAGATCTGCCCCTGGGTTTTAAACAGCGCTTGGCGCTCTCCTGTGCGGTGATGCACAGGCCGAAAGTATTGTTTCTTGATGAGCCGACTTCTGGTGTTGACCCTATTACGAGAAGGGAGTTTTGGAATCACATCAATGGAATGGTGGAGAAAGGCGGTACTATCGTCGTCACAACCCACTTTATGGATGAAGCAGAATATTGCGATCGCATTGGCTTAGTCTATAAAAGCAATCTCATAGAGATGGGAACCCCTGATGAGTTAAAAGCACGGTGTGCAACGCCGCAGATGCCATCTCCGACACTCGAAGATGCCTTTATCAGTCTGATAGAAAAATATGAGAGAGAGCATGTTGAATAATCAGCGCGCATGGCGCGGCAGCTTTCGGAGGATTAGGGCGCTCGTCATTAAGGAATCATATCAGATTATCTATGACCCCAGCAGCATCTTAATTAGTGTTGTTCTTCCCATCATTCTTTTGTTCTTGTATGGCTTTGGAGTCTCTTTAGACCTTAATACCGTTAATATTGGCCTTGTGATGGAGGATACCAGTCCTGATGCTCGTGGGTTTGCTCAGTCTCTGACGGACTCTACCTATTTTAACGTCACTTTCGCGCGCGATCGAAGAGAGCTTCTCGACCCCCTGCTTGCTGGAACAATACGTGGTATTGTGGTGATCCCTTCGTATTTTAGCGAGTTTCGGAACTTCCCGGAGAATAAAGAAGCCCCAATCCAAGTGATCACCGATGGTGGAGAGCCAAATACTGCCAGCTTTGTCCAAAACTATGTCGCACAGACATGGGTGAAATGGCTGATACAAGAGGGGATCTATGCAGGTACTTCTGCAGAGCTGCCAAAGATTACTGTTCAGTCGCGGTTTTGGTTCAACGAAGCCCTTGAGAGCAGGAACTTCCTCGTCCCCGGGTCTTTGGCGATTATTATGACGCTGATAGGAACGACGCTTACAGCCCTTGTCATTGCTCGGGAGTGGGAGCGCGGGACCATGGAAGCGCTGATGGCAACACCTGTTCATATTTCTGAGATTTTAATAGCAAAGCTGATCTCCTACTTTGCTATGGCGATGGTCTCAATGACCTGCTGCGTCATTGGTACGATCATTTTTTATGGAGTTCCCTTTCGAGGGTCGATGTTTGTTTTGGCGGTAGTGACATCGGTGTTTCTGCTCTCCGCTCTTGGCACAGGGCTTCTGATCTCAACAGTGACAAAAAACCAACTCGCTGCCTCCCAAGCAGCACAAATCGCAGGATTCCTTCCGGCGTACATCCTTTCTGGTTTTATCTTTGAGATTGGCAGCATGCCGAAGATTATCCAGCTCGTCACCTACGTTGTGCCCGCCCGCTACTTTGTCCGCTCGCTGTTGAGCATCTTCTTGGTCGGTAATGTGTGGAGCCTGCTCATCGTCGATACGCTTATTATGTTCATTATCGGAATTTTGATTCTTGTCCTGACATCTCGCATCATCGTCAAACGCTTGGACTAAAGCTATGTGGCATAGAATACTGGCGCTCATCATCAAAGAGTTTACGGTGGTATGGAGGGATAAACGGAGTCGTTTTGTCCTCGTAGTGCCGCCTCTCATCCAATTATTTATTTTCTCGTTTGCGGCGACGCTTGATGTGAAGGATGTCCCAATCGGGATTTTAAATCTTGATAATGGAGAGAAGGGGATAGAGCTAGTAGAGCGATTCATGGGATCCCCATTTTTTTCTCGTATTGTGTTTCTCAAAGGGGAGGAGGAGATCGCTCCATTCATCAATACCATGCAGGGGATTATGGTGGTGTTGATTGATCAGCAGTTCTCTCGAAATCTTGATGCGAAAAAGCCCGCGGATATCATGCTGATTTTAGATGGACGACGGTCAAATTCTGCGCAGATCATTGCTGGCTATACTTCGAACATAGTGAACACTTACAATAACGATTATACTCGCCAGGCCAATATCAAACAGCAGAACAGTACGCTGATTGCTCGTAATTGGTTTAACCCCAACCTGATGTACTATTGGTTTAACGTCCCATCGCTCAGTGGGATTTTGACGCTGATGATAGGCCTTGTTATTACGTCTTTATCTGTATCTCGTGAAAAGGAGATCGGGACATTTGACCAGCTGCTTGTCTCTCCGCTGTCGCCCTACGAGATTCTGATTGGGAAGACCATACCGGCGATTCTTATTGGGATGATTGAAGCAACAGTCATTCTTGTCATCGGCACCTTTGTCTTGGGGGTGCCGTTTCGCGGCTCCCTCCCTCTTTTTTATCTGAGTGTTTTCGTCTTCGTGACATCGATCGTCGGTGTAGGGCTGTTTATCTCTTCAATTGCTCAAACGCAGCAGCAAGCGACGCTTGGATCCTCTGTCTTTATGGCGCCCGCCGTCATGCTCTCCGGTTTTGCCACTCCGATAGAAAACATGCCCACATGGCTTCAACCGGTGACCTATTTCATTCCGCTACGATATTATTTGGTGATAGCCAGAGGGCTGTTTCTCAAAGACATACCGGCGCACATTGTCTTTGCCAATATTTGGCCTATGGCACTGATTGGCTGTGCGACACTGCTGACGGCAGGCTGGTTTTTCCGGCGCCGTTTGGAGTAGTCGTTGGTGTTGTTATCCAAGCGTGTAAACTCTGGCTAGGTCACACTCGACTTTGTACAATCTTTGCCAGTATAGTTCCGATGCGTTTTTCGTTTATTGTTGCAACGTTTCATGACTATGGTAATGTGACCATAGGCAAATGGGGGAAGATTTATGGAAGAAAAAATGAAGGCAGGAAAATTCAAGGCAGAATGCTTGCAAGTTATGGAAAGGGTGCGAAGGACTCGGCGCAAAATTATCATTACCAAGAGAGATGTTCCTGTCGCAAAATTAGTGCCGATTGAAGATGATCGTCACGTTTTTGGGATTATGAAAGGGAGCATTTCTTTTAAGGGTGATGTGATAGCTAATCGATGAGGTGTGGAATGCCGCTTCTTAAAGAACTGAAACAACATCGTATTCTTTTGGATACCCATGTGTGGTTGTGGGTTATGAGTGGACACTCTCGTGTCTCCAGAGAATTTGTCCGAATATACGAACGAGACGTAAAACTGAATAGAGTGCTTCTTTCTCCTATGTCTATTTGGGAGACCGGGATGCTCGTTCAAAAAGGACGCATTGAACTGGAAATCGATACTTTCGAGTGGGTGAATACGGCTCTTGAAACGTCAGGAATACAGCTTTGTCCGATGACACCACGCATAGCCATCCAAAGCAGCCGACTTCCAGGCGATGTTCACGGTGATCTGGTAGATCGATTACTCATTGCTACCGCCTTTGACGAAAATTTAGTCCTTGTAACCTGTGACCAAAAAATATTGGGATATTCCTCTGAAAATCTCATCAACACGTTTGATCCATCTTGACTACTCTCCCGCCTGAAGAAGAGGGCGCCAGTATTTGGGACTGGAATAGGAGATGGGGTAGTGGGACTAATGAGATTTCCAGTTGGATTTCTCGGACAGCGTTCACATTTTCTCCCTGCGCATATTCAGCAACGGCCTCTGGCATTCCCCTCACAAAGATATACCTTTTCAAGAGCTGGAGTAGGGTCTCGTGGATGGAATTTGGAAGTGGTTCATACCCATGGTATTCTTCCGGATTGCTTTCACTTTTCAAGAAGCCGATAGATGTTTCTTTTCAACTTGGAACCTCCCTACCATGGCCGATGTTTTCACAATACCCAATTTACAGGGAAAAAGCAGGTATTCGTTCGGAAAACGTGGTTGCAGTTCTTTAAACCCAAGTTGCTACCTATTCGTTAGATTCAACTTCGTTGGACGGCCATCTAGAGCGCTTCGCTTCTCGTCAAGGGTTGCACCCTTGACGTCGTCTCAAATCGCCCAATCTGCCTCGCCCAACATCGTTGCACCTAACGAATAGGTAGCAACTTGGGTTTTAACATCGCCATTCTCGTTTGATCTCCAGTCTCTAAGGCGCCCAGATCTTTACGCAAATTTTACCGATACGTATTACCTTTCTCCCTTCGCTTTACTTTTCAAATTTCTGGGGTGTCAATGAGTGCCGATGTTATGTCTCTACCGCAAGATGTTCTCGGCTATATCTTTTCGTTTTTAAATCCCGAGGACTTAGGTAGTGCTGCACAAGTCTGCCGCGGTTGGAACTCCACGTCACAACTTGAGTGGGTGTGTCAAAACGTTGCGCGTTCAATTTTGGATTTGTCAGAGCCATCTCAAGGCACTTGGAAAGAGCAGTGTTTGAGTCTCCACCGTTGGAAAATGTGGAAACCACTGGAGGTTCCTCTTCCGTTTTCCTCGGTGCATACTTTGGAAGAGTTTTATGTTCTCTTAGAAGATACCACAGCCCTTGAAGTAGTCCGACCAGATTCTTCGAGGCAGTCACTGTTTTCAGTGCGCAATCTCATTACCCACGAAGAATTGAGACAAATCAACGTACAGCAGTACGGCTGCGCCGATATTTTCTGGGGTGCGGTACATGGAACAATATGGACGATCCGAGACTTGAATGGAAAAATTTTCCAATTCGATATCAAGACGGGCGAATGTATCAATCAATTCACTGGAGAAGCCGTACAAGATGGACAGTCGTCTGATATTTATAGCAACGACGATGAGATCATCGCGAGTGTGCAGAACAGAGGACAGATCTGGGATCTGCAACAACGCCGACTGAGCCAAACCTTCACGATTGGAGAGGGTGAAGAGCTTTGGGACATATGGGGAACGTGTTCAACACCGAATTTCGTACTTTGTTTGGCTAAGAAACCAGGATCCTTGTTCATATTTGCTGTTAACAAAAAGGATCCTAGGATACAGACTCGAATTGAAGTAGGATTTGGCGCTAAGCCTAATACTTTCAAAAGTCACGGATCCTATTGCTCCTTGCTTATACAAGGCGAGCTTCATGTATATGAGGATACCCCTGACGCGCAGTTTCAGTTGGTTCGGACCCACCGGGTACAGGAAGTCCCCGGTTCTTGGGATGGGACAGTGCGGCTGTATAGAAATTGGGTGTGTTTGCATAAAGTCGATACATTTTGCGTTTTCGATGTTCGCAGTGGTAAGGAGGTAATTTCCCTAAAAAAGAACTGGGGATTTGAAGTTCGGTTCCAAGTGAACGCACAAGCATTACTTGTTATACACATGGTCTCCGATACATTTGGGCGTTTGAAATCGACGATGCCTTGCCTTTATGATTTTAGCAGGAGGGTTCAACAGAAGCCTTCGAGTGGGTGGTGCTCCTTTATGTAGCATGTTTCGTCTGTGGCTAGATATCCGCAGCCCAGCTTCCCCCTAAGCTTTTCATTAACGAGAGGGTTCCTAGCTGGAGGTTGTACTCTTCATTCACACGGTCTCTTTGGGCTTGGAGAACGTTTTCCCTGGCCTGAAGCACAATCAGATAGTCTTGCACACCTGTCACACAAAGATCAGAGCGGAGACGTGCGGTGCTGAAAAAATCCTCTTCACGTTTGATGGCTGAAAAACGGCGTTCTTTTTGGGTGCGAATGGCGACAAGAGCGTCTTCCACCTCTTTGACAGCGTTGAGCACTGTCTCTGTGAGGACTGCTGCTGCTTGGCGATAGTGCGCTTTTGCAACATCAATTTCTGCGAAGCGCTTCCCAGCATCAAAGAGCGGCTGGCTGACAGAAGTTGCTAACGACCATATACGATCCTTCCACTTAAACCACTCGTGGGCAACGCCCGCCTGATAGCCGGCGGCGGCAGAAAGCGAGATCGTGGGAAGTAGATCTGCTTTTGCTGCTCCTATCTCGGCGATGACAGCCTCTACTTCCTTCATGCTAGAGCGCACGTCGGGGCGTTTGGAGAGAAGTGAAGAGGGGAGGCCCGTAGGGACAATGGGAAAGCTCCATGATGCCTTCGAGATATCAAAATATGCCGCATTTGGTTCGCGGCCAACAAGGACAGCAAGGAGTGAATAGTTTACGTCGCGTGACTGAAGAAGAGACTGCTCATCATTCTTCAGGCTCTCTAAAGCCCCCTGTTCATCAAGCAGCTGAAAGGCATTTGTCAGACCGCTTCCGATCTGTTTGGCAAGGAGGGAAACTCTTTCGCTATGGAGGGCAATCTGATCACGAATCAACTCGCACTCGTACTCCATGGCTTGAATTGTAAAATAGGTCGACGAGATCTGGTATGCTAAGAGCAGCCGTGCTGTGGCAAGATCGGCATCGGCCCCTTCTGCACGGCGAAGGGCGGCCTGTGTGGTCAGATAGTATTTCCCCCAGAAGTCAAGTTCATAACTGACAAGGAAGTTGGCAATAAGGTCATTGACGTACGTTGGCGTCTGTACGGTCTTCATCTCAGGCTGCGCAGGAAGTACCGAGAGCGGTGGAACGACGATGGGGGGGACGCCAGTATTTGGGACTGGAATAGGAGATGGGGTAGTGGGACTAATGAGATTTCCAGTAGGCACTGAGGCAGAAGTGCGAAGGTCTTTAGGTATTCTCCTCCTGTCCCCATACCCATTCAGATTAAGCTGGGGAATCTGATCAGCGCGGGCTACTTTGGCAAGAAACGAGGCTTGTTCAAAGCGAGCAAGAGACTGTTCTATCGATGGGCTATTCATCAGCCCTTCATCGACAATGGCATTTAACTTCTTATCATCAAAGAATTCCCACCAGTTGTCAGGCGTCGCGGCAACTTCCGGAGTGATTGAAGATGGGGAAGCTGGGTTTTTCCAAGTATCAGCAATCGAATATGTCGGGATTTTCTCATCGACAGAAGGGCAGAAGCACCCTGTGCAGAGGGTGATCGTAACAGTTGTAAGGCAGAGCGGTGTTCGGCTTTTTTTTGTCGGTACGTTCCCTTCCATTTCCACCCCTTTTTTTACAAACACATGTTGTTGCTCACAGGTTGAAGCTAGGAAGAACATGAGCAACTAAGAGGTGTATACCTCTTCTTGAACAAAAAGAGGTATATACATCTCTAGCCGTAGGGTGTCTAGAAAAAAATATCTACAAGAGGCTTTTGCAAAACTAGCCGGAGTTTACATGTTAGGGGGCATCAGATAATGCGAAGTTTCTCTGCACAGCCGCGTGGATTGGTTTGGCGGTTTTACTAGTAGTAGGTAATACACCAAGCCTATCCCACACACATGTGCGAGGAAGATCGCGTTAGATGATTCTCCATAACTTCTAAACTCTGGCTAGCGACTGCGATAGGCAAGGTGGCAAAAAATCGATCTTTCTGGGCATGATGTACCCTCGATTTTGCAAAGGTTGAAGTAACTCCGACCTTGTACAAAGTCGAGATTACAACAACTCTTTACGGGACAATTTTTTTACCATATGTCTTACAATAATGCTCAAATAGGTAGTGGACGGACGAGCTTCGGCGATGTTCTTTCTCAGACACTTCCCTTAACTTTTCCCTCAAGTGAATTTTCTCCCGCGCAATCTCCTGAAAAGCCTGTTTTTTCGAATTACTTGACGGGGAACATGACTTTAGTAACGAAAAAACTCTTTCAATTAACCCTCTCCGAAGGAGAAAGCCAGGGTTCTCCTCCGCCGCTGGTTTCTCAAGTATCTGGACACAATCTCGATTCTTCCCAATGTTCCTCGATAAAAAGAGAGCATTCTGCATATCAATCGCCAAAGAACATAGACTGTGTAACTGCGGCAGTAGAGAATTTAGTAGAGAAAGATGAAGAGATTCTTGAAGCAGTTGTGAAGGTGCCTTTTCAATTACATGGTCTTCCACCGGAGATGGTTCCTCAGGCAGCTCCACGAAAAAAGAACGAGCATCTCGTTAGCGAGGAGCTTAAAATTCCTCTCCTTTTCTTTGGGCAGGTACCCACTTCAATCGAAAAGGTATTTGTAGAGCAAATAAAGACGCTCAATTTTGACGTAGCATCAGCGACCATTACCTCAGCGTTGACAACACTAAATGGGCGTCCAGTTCTCACTTGGAGCTCTGAGAATCCATTCCCATTTGATGAAGCTCGTCGACGAGTATTTTCGATTGCTGCACAGATCCTTCCGATGGGGCAGGATGCAGAGTCCAAGCCAATTTCGATGCAAACGGTTCTCTATAGTCTCGTGCAAACTGGTCGGTTGCCTACTGCTCTACCTCCTTCCGTTCAGGAGCTGCCGACCGTTACCATGACGATTCAAGGAGTGGCCTCTCTTCATTTTTTTCATAAGAAAGCGGCAACCATTAAGACAAAGGCTCCCGTTCAACAGTTGGCGCCCGCGGCAGTCCCAGCCCCGGTCCCCGTCGTCCCTGTTGCAAAAAAAGACCGAATGATGAGCGTTGATGCCTCATTGTCTTTATCACAAATGAGTCCAGAACAATCTGCGTTTTTTGAAATGCTTCGCTCGGGCTGTACTCGCTATGAGAATATTGAAGTTACAAGGCTAATGGATCTTCATATTTCCTTGTGTATCGTGGAAGGTGTTACGAGAGAAGTTGCTCGCAGAATCGAAAAAAGCGTTCAGGGGTTGCTGGGAGAATCCACCGTTCGGGCCACTCCTGCTCCAACAGGCTCTTTGAGCATTATTGGGCGAAATAAGAATTTTGCAGTCGTTCAAATGGAAGGAGATAATGCCCTCATCGAACTCGCCCAAAGGGTTCGCGATATTGTATTCCAAATTTCGGGCCTTAGTGATCACTTCCCTTTTGCTCCACACGTCTCTGTGGCGCGCTCAAAGGCTCCTGAAGGTTTTCCGCATGATTTTGTCGAAAAAATTCCTTCGTATCCGACCGAATTTGTTTTTGGACAGAACCATTTCGTTGTAAACATGCGATCGGTGACGATGAGCCGATTGGCCCGTAGAGGAGAAAATGGGGCGGCTAAAAGCACCTGATTTCTCTGAAAAATTGTAGCTATACCTCTTCTTGAACAAGAAGAGGTATACATCTGCCTAGTTTCTACCACAGGTCATACGAGCCATCACCAATTCTGCTAAACGACGTTGATGCGCTCTCTTTTTTGGGTCCGAGGGCGAAGGTGACATAAAAGCCATTGGTAGGGCCGCCAGGACGATGGTAGAAGGTCAGCGTAACGCGAAGGGCGCCACGGATCAAAGAGGAGAGGTTGATTTCGTAGTTTACATAGCGTCGAGGGGAGGTATGGCGGAATCCATAGTACGACGTGAAGTCGAGGTCAACAGCCGGCGTGGGGCTCCAGCATAAAGAACAGAGGAATGTCTTGCGCTTGTCAGACATCTCTGAGTTGCGAAGTCGCTGTGCAGAGCGTACTGCATCGACGACAAAGTTTTCGCTGTCTACCTTACGCCATGCATAGGCGCTGCGCTGACGCCACTCGAGGATGATGGCGAGTGTTCTGCTGAGAGTTTGCCGAAGAGCGATGTTCCAGTGATCAAGCACATGGTGTTTGACATCCCATGCGGTATCGAGTTTAAACGATAGTTTGGAGGTTGCGTCCCAGGTGCTTGCAAGCCAGATTTTATAAGGGTCTTTTGGAAGATGTCCTGATGCGAAAAACGAACGTGTATACAGATCGGAGATGATTTTTGGCGTGAACGCTGCAGATGATGGAAGATACCAGCTATGGCGAATGCCGTATCTGAGGATGTTCATCTGTGTCCAGCCATCTTCGATGTCGAAGATATACGCCCTGTCGGGCTGGACAGGGGGGCGGGTGAGGGAGCGCTCTTGTACATATGGCTCGAGAATCTGCTGTCCTATTTGCGAGCTGCTGATAAAACGGCTTTTTGCTCCTATTCCTATCTCTCCGATAGCTTGTAGGCGAGCGCGGTGCTGAGGGCTGTTGCTATATTGTATCAGACGGTAGCCGATGGTCGGCGTGATGGCAATAGGGGAGAGGAGATACGTTGTATAGAGTTTTTGCCCAAGCTCGACACGTGATGACTCAAAGTTATGAACAGAAGGCGTGTGCCGCGCATATTGATAGTTTAGGTAGCCGCCGCTG
Organism: Chlamydiia bacterium; assembly: GCA_903848235.1. Classification (GTDB taxonomy): domain Bacteria; phylum Chlamydiota; class Chlamydiia; order Chlamydiales; family FEN-1388; genus CAINFV01. Next base: position 13,032 of record CAINFV010000103.1, read on the forward strand.
AACCGATTGTCTAAGATGAAAGGCGAAGAGCCAAGAGGAGTAGGCCTCTTGTTGAAGGAAAGTAGAGGCAGCTCTTGTTTGACAGTCTGAAAGTCGTTGATCTTCACTCGTGTGTTGAGGTTTGCCTTCCAGTCCGCCTCTTCACGCCATAGCGTAGCTTCAGTAAGGCCAGCACGTACGTCAGAGACAGCATGATCAGCAAAGTCCGTTTTCATCTTTTTGTCGCTGAGCTTATCGTACATTGCTGTGAGTCTTAAGTTCGGTTCAGCAAAGTAATTCTGATAGTACCCTTCACAGCGATATCGCATGGAGTCCCAGGACTTATCTGTGCCCTGTGCGACATAGTTTAACGCGTCGAATTTAGCATCGTCGCCGTGGCCTCTATATGATGTGAGAAGACCTCCGCCAAGGCCGTTTTTCATGCTGTAGTCAAGGAGCGCCCGTTGCTTACAGGTGCCAGTGGTGAAGAGATATGAAATACCAAGGCGCGCTCCTTCGCTTCCTCCCCACCGGGCTCGATAGCGGAAGGGGCCTCCATCGGCGTGGAGGAGGTCTGTAGAAAAAGTAGGTACCCAAAAGATGGGCAGGCGCGTGAAGTAGAAGGTCGTGTTTTTTGCTTGAATATGGTTGCTTTTAGTGACATTGGCTTCTGAAGCGGTTATGGACCAGTCGTTGCGTTCATTTTCGCTGGTGGTGATAAAGGCGTCAGTAATCGATGCATGTCCATCAGGATGGACGGAGATGACCTTTCCACCGATAAAGTATAACCCAGACTGTGTGCACCCGTTCCATATGGTGAGTGTTCCCGTTGTAAGGTCTAATTCTGCCTTATCGCCGCGGTATGAATGGCCTTTGTAGGTGACAAAGAGATTGTCATGAGCGATGACCTTATGGACAAAGGATGTCCCTTCGCCGGTACGGATATACTCGATCACCCGCGCTTGCAAAAATAGGCCTTTTGCTTTGATGATCCCTCCCTTCTCGGTTTTCATCGTGCCATCGCCGTAGACGGCTTCTTGAAGCTGGATATCAAATCCATCGCCGAAGGCAGACATGGAGGGAAGGAAAGCGTAGCCTAGAGAGCATGACAATACACAGGCAGAGAGTAGCAGAAGTCGACGCATAGCCTCACACCGTATAAAAATTCAGAAGAAACGTCCTCATTTGTATCCTCTACGCTGGTTTCTTGCTAGATTTTTTCGAGGAATAATCTCTCCTCGACGAGTGTGTGGTCTTTAAAAAAATGTCGATGTTGGGTCTACATCGCAGAACCGCTGCACTCCTGCTGGCAGCTTGACCGTTCTGTCGAGCTGTTCAGCGAGAGCTGTCACAGAGATGACACTAGGGCCCCTTACCAGACACTGATACCGCCAGCGGTCGTTTATTTTTGCATGGCCGCATGGAAGAGCAGGATGGCAGATGAAATGAGAGGGAAGCTGTTTTTGAAGGGCTTCTGCCCATGATGTCGCGGCCTCTTGGACCACCTTTTCATTGACGCCATGGAAGACAAACTTGACGATATGGGTATATGGCGGGAAGTGGAATGTTTTTCGAATCGCAGATTCATCATTGTAGAACGAGAGATAATCTTGGCTCGCCGCTGCTAAAATCGTAGGATGATCGGGAAGTCCTGTCTGGAGAATCACTTCCCCTGGGATAAGGCCGCGTCCTGCACGCCCCGCTACCTGAGTGATGAGCTGGAAGACGGATTCTTGGGCTCTAAAATCTGGGATATTCAGACTCGCATCACAGTTGAGGACGCCTACTAAGGTGACTTCTGGGAAGTGCAGCCCTTTGGCGATCATCTGCGTGCCTATCAGTACATCAGCCTTTCCGGTGCGAAAGTCATGCAAAATCTTTTCCAACGACCCCTTATGGCGTGTGGAATCAGCATCAGCACGAAGGAGGCGGGTTCCTGGGAAGATCCCTCGCAGCATTGATTCTATCTTTTCAGTACCTACACCTCGATATTTGATCATCGATGGAGTGCGGCATTGGGGGCAGATGTCGGGAGGAGGTGTCTGCAGTCCACAGAGATGGCAGGCAAGCATGTTATGGGACTTGTGGAAGGTCAGAGCTCCATCGCAGTGGGTGCATTTGATGACGGTGCTGCACTGCATGCAGGTAGATGTAGTGTGGTATCCTCTGCGGTTTAAGAAGAGCATTGTCTGCTCGCCTTTTGCCGTTCTTTGTTGGAGTTTATCGAGGAGAAGCTCTGAGAAGAGTGTGATGCCCTTTACTTTCTCGTATTCGCGTCTCATGTCGACAATATGAACGTGTGGCAGCATGGCGTCAGACGGTCGCTGCGAGAGTGTGAGAAGCGTGTATTTTTGCGTGGAAGCATTGTAAAAGGTCTCAAGAGCTGGCGTTGCGCTTCCAAGGATGACGGTAGCGGCGGTTAGCTTCCCTCGCATGATGCCAACATCACGGGCATGGTAGGCAGGGGAGTCATCTGTCTGCTTATAGCTATGTTCGTGCTCTTCATCGATGATAATGAGCCCGAGGTTAGGGATGGGGCTGAAAACAGCAGACCGTGCCCCGATGACAATCCTGCGATTTCCTTTTCTAATTTCGCTCCACGCCTCATGACGCTCACCCTCACTGAGTCTGTGGTGGAGGATGGCAAGGGGGGTGTCAAATCGGCTTTGAAAGCGAAGGATAGTTTGTGTAGTAAGAGCGATTTCAGGAACAAGCATCAGCACGCCTTTTCCTGTTTTCAAGGCTGCTTCGATAGCTTGCATGTAGACTTCGGTTTTGCCGCTTCCGGTGACACCAAACAGTAGATGCACTGAGAACGTTCCTCTGGATAGAGCCATAGCAATGGTGTCAAAAGCCAGTTGCTGTTCAGGGAGCAGCATCTTTGCTGATGTCTTAAAATAAGTCTCTCCGTTCAGCAATGGCTGATCACTGCGGACGAGATCGCATTTTACCAGCCCCTTATCACATAAGGATTTGATGACGCTGGGAGTGCATGAGGCTTGTTCTACCAGCTCAGAGAGGAAGATCCCTTTTTTTGCTTGTAGGAGAATTTCGATTACCTTTGCCTGTGCTGGAGCTTTCTGCTGAAGCTCTCGGAGGAGAAGAACCAGCTCATCGCGTGTCTTAGCACGGCCGACAAGATACTGACGTTTGACTCCTACCCCTTTGCGGACGCCGGAGGGAAGCATGGTCTTCAGTATGCGCTCTATTGGAGTGGCGTAGTAGCTTGCCATCCACACAGCAAGGCGAAATAGATCTTCGGTGATGATCGGGCCGTCGCTGAGGACGGCTTTGATGGGAAGCGGAGAAGAAATAGCAGAAGTTTGTTTTATCGTGAGGACATAGCCTCGTGAAGTGCGATGGCGTAAGGGGACTTCAACCCATACTCCTGGGACGACAGTGTTGGCAAGTTCGGGGGGGATACTGTAGTCGAGAGGTTTTCGTATCGACACTTCGAGAAGTATTTCGGCAAACACGGCGTGACCTTCTATATCATTGCGGGGGGGGCAATGTTGCTAATGCTTTTAGGCTCTGCCACAAAGCTCCTTTGATGGCAGGGTCTTCGTGTGTCCCTGTATGAAGAATCAGAGCACGTAGCGGGCGTCCGTGGATAGAGCCGAGTACGGTGAAAGGGGTTTCTATGGGCTGAGAAGATGGGGAGAACGTTTGCACTGTCTCGAGGAGCGTGGAGAGCGCGCTTTTCAAATGACTGTCAACGAAGAAGAGGACTACTTCGCAATCATCTATAGCGATAGGCAGATGTAAGGCAAAAGAAGGATCATAGCATGAATATTGAGTGACTTCAACAGACAGGCGTTCGTTCATGGCCTTTACAACGGAGCCGATAAAAGTCTCTTTGGGCGATGGTGTGACGGCAGAGGGAAGGTAGGTAAAGACAGCCCAGTGTTGGGGCCTTAGCGTCGCTTGGCCCTCTTGATACAAAGATACGTTCGATAGGTGTGGCATTGCTGTTGATGCCGTTATGAGCTTTCGTGTGGAGGAGGTATCTGCTGGAGATGATGAAAAAGGGCGTGGGAGGAGTTTCTCAAGGCGGCGCTGGGTAGTCTGCGAAGTTGTGTCTGGGGAGTCTCCATTCATGTCCATGCCTTGATTCTCCTGTTCTTCAGATGCAGGAAGGTTTTGCTGTGTAGAGGGCTTGATAGGGCAAGAAGTCTGCGCGTGGCGAGGGGCGGTGAAAAAGAGAAAGGTCTCATCATCAATAACGCCACCGATAGTCTGCGCTTGTTCAAGAGCACACCACGAAAGCGTTACCAGTTCGTTCCATGCGTCACGATGCGATGAAGAGCGATCCATATTGAGGTCTTCCGCCGAAAAAAAGAGTGTTTATGGCCTCCTCCTTGGTCCCTTATGTACAAGTTATGAGGCAGCGCCTGGTGTGCTTGTAAACAAAAGAGGCTTGAGAATAAACGTACTATACTTGAATCATGGCCAAAATAAAACCCCCCAACTGTCGCTTGTGACTTTTGGGGAGAAAAGAAACTGAATACTTGTTATTACGTCGACAAAAAACAGCCTCTCAATTGGCTAAACCGATTGAGAGGCTGTTGTTGACAGGGCCTGTTATTTTGCTTTTTTGACAGTTTTGACAACTGCCTTTTTGACAACTGCCTTTTTGACAGTTTTGTGAACTATCTTTTTCGCAGGTTTGCACACAGCGCAAGGTCCTGGACATTTGCACATTGCTTTTTTTGCTGTGACTGTTTTCTTTACAGTCTTCTTTGCTGGGGTTGCTTTCTTTATCACGGTAGTCACCTCCTTACAGTTATACCTTGATAAATTAATAAATTACATATGACGGCTCCCAGGTCAACAAAAATATTATTGAGAATAATTTTTTTTTCCGTCGTTTTGTTCATTTATCTCGAGTTTTATTTTTTTAAAGGCTTTCTGACGCGTGTGAAAGGAATAATTTATGATTTTTGGATTTTTTAGAGCATGGTTTTGCGATCAGAGAAAAAAACGCAATTTTTTTGCTGCATGAAATTTTTTGTGCTATTTTAGTGAGTTTTTAAATTTCACTAATTTCATAAAACAGTCCATCGGCGCCAGTTTTACAAGATCGAGATCACGTAAAAACTCATAGCTGGCAATAATTTCTGGTTTGTCTGTTTGGGCCTGAGGGACTATGAAGAGCTCTTGTTGAATAAAAGTGGCCGTTGATCGTGGCCGCCGTTCTTCGAGTTGTTGCAGGACACCTTCGGCCCTTTTGAGAACCTGCTCGGGAAGCCCAGCGAGCTTTGCCACATGAATCCCATAGCTTCTGTCGGTCTTTCCTGGAATCACTTTATATAAAAAACGAATTCCATCTGATTGTTCGGAGATGGCAACGGTCATATTTCGAGCAGAAGGGAATTTCTGCTCCAATTCTGTTAGTTCATAATAGTGTGTTGCAAAGAGAGTTCTTGGGTTCGCCTGAGGCAGGCGGAGGAGATACTCAGCAACCGCCCATGCGATAGAAATTCCATCATAGGTGCTTGTTCCCCGTCCAATCTCGTCGAGTAAAATTAGGGAGCGGGGAGTGGCTTGGTTGAGGATGCTTGCCGTCTCAGCCATCTCCACCATGAAGGTCGACTGTCCGCGAAAGAGGTCATCGCTGGCTCCTACTCTGCTAAAGACACGGTCTACAACACCAATCGTTGCCTTCTGCGCTGGGATAAACGACCCTATTTGAGCAAGGATTACCAGCAGTGCCGTCTGACGTACATAGGTCGACTTGCCGGCCATATTCGGGCCTGTGATTAAGAGAAGAGAAGGGCCGTGTGCGTGCATATGCAGGTCATTATGGACGAAAGGAGTTGTCACTTGCGTCTCTGCAATCGGATGACGGCCGCCTGTGATCGATAAGACTGGCTCATCAACCATTTCAGGACGTTTATATCCGCGATTGACAGCGACATGACTCAAGCAGAGAAAAAGGTCAATCTGTGCAATGATTTTTGATGCGGTAAGGACGTCGTCTGCATATTCAGATACAAAGGTCTTGAGCTCTTCAAAGATTCCACATTCAAGTTGTTCGATTTTCTTCTCCGCCGTCAACACCTTATCTTCGAACTGTTTGAGCTCTTCTGAAATATACCGTTCTGCAGAGGTAAGTGTTTGGCGGCGACAGAAGGATGGGGGCACTCGTTCTGACTGCCCTCTGCTGACCTCAATATAGTATCCGAATGCGCGCGTATACCCCACTTTGAGCGTCTTTATGCCTGTCTCTTCACGAAGCTTTGCCTGGTAGTCGACAAGCCACGTGTGGCTGTTATGGCGCAGTTCTCGAAGTTCATCGAGCTGCGCATTGATGCCAATGCGTATGGCGCCGCCGTCTGAGACGCGAGCAGGAGGTTCATCTGCTAATTCTGCTGTAATCTTTGTAACCAGATGCTGAAGCGATGGCAGATCGTGAATTTTTTTTAAAAGTTCTGGATGAGGAAGAGACAGTAACGATTGTTGCAGGGGGTTAATGTGCGAGGCGCACTGTGCAAGAAAGAGAACGTCTCGAGGGCCTGCCCCTCCTGTTTGGATGCGTAAGATCAAGCGTTCGAGGTCGCGGATTGAGGAGAGGGCATGGATTGCCTGTGCTGCAGCTGCAGGACTGGCGTGGAGAAAATCTACACAAGCTTCTACAAGGTCATGGCGCTGTTGTATAGCCTTGATATCGGTAAGTGGGTTGAGAAGCCAGCTGCGAAGCAGGCGGGCTCCCATCGGTGTCTTGGTTTCGTTGATGACGTCGAAGAGGCTTCTTCCTCCGTCTGCTTTTGATCCGCTATCAAAGATGTCGAGGTTTGTGAGTGTTGATCGATCAAGGACCATTCGCTGGTCTGTAGTTACTACTTCGATAGCTTTTAAGTGGTTGACGGGTACAAGGAGTGTGTCTTTGAGGTGGCATATGACAGCTCCTGCAGCACAGGTAGCGGCAGGATAGTCGCGGAGGCCAAAGCCATCTAACGTCACTGTTTGAAAATGGGCCTGCAAAATGGTAGTAGCTGAAGCATGATCAAAGACCCACGAGGGGATGGCGGACTTGCGGATGCAGAGCCCCTGCTCGAGCGCTGAGAGTGTTTCAGGCTCATGTTTGCCAAGAGTCTGGCTGCAGATGAGTTCTTTTGGACGAAGACGAAGGAGTTCGCGAATTAGCTCTTCTGAGGAGCCGGCTTCGAATACCTGAAACAACGCAGTTGTAACGTCTACCAGAGCAATGCCCCAGGTGGATCCCACTTTTGAAATAGACCCTAGAAGAGAATTCGTAGAGTCTTGTACCAGGGTTCCCCTCATAGCTGTCCCTGGCGTCAAGATTCTGACGATCTGGCGATCCATGAGAGTTTTTGCGGAGCCATTTGCCTCGTCAACGCTATTTAGCTGCTCAGCGATGGCAACAGAAAATCCCTTGACGAGCAAGCGATCGATGTAGTTCTCGCTTGCATGCCATGGCATACCGCACATCGGGGTGTCTTGACGCTTTGTCAATGTCAGGTCGAGCGATTTTGAGATAATCAGGGCATCATCGCCGAATGCCTCGTAGAAATCCCCAAGGCGAAACAACAGTAGGGCATCACCGACGCGTTCTTTGCAGCGTAACCATTGGGCCATCATTGGTGTTGATTTTGGGGAGGTCATAGTATGTGATTCTTAATAGTAGTGTGTGAATAACAGACTTCTCTGAGCAAAACATCGTGCATGAGCACGAGAAATTTGTGCCAGGGTTTTTAAATCGGAATTGCAACCACTTTCAATTCCTTGTTTCCTGTGAGGGGACTCTATCTCCGTGAGGGTAAGCCAAGCTCCTCACATTCCATGATAAGTGCAATCGTCTAAAGAGACAACGCTCTGCGAACTCGGTGCCAAAAAATGCTAAAGCTCATCTACAGCAAAAGATTTGATCGTTGTTTAAAAATGCAATAATTATGTATATCATTAATTATATTTATTGCAAAAAGCGCTTTTTATGTGTTTATTGCGGCGAATGAAGGAATAAAAACAGTATGAGTATAAGTCCGACGGTTCGAGCTCTCAATTTCTTTGTAGATGTCGTTGATGCAAATATGTCAGGGAGACCTATTCCTCCCGTTCCCCCAGGGGGCTACATTCGAGCCGAGGATTTGACGAATCACGACGTTTTGCATGTCATGAACGCAGTGTTGAATACTGTCCTAAGTTCAGAGCAAGAAAAACAATATGTGTCCGACCAAACACACATGAGGATTTATTCGGTATTTAATAGAGCTTTAAGCTTGCCGTTGGGGGAAGCATTACGAACAACTCTACGCGGAACAATTGAAAAATATTGGACTAGCACAATAAAGCATATCGTTCCTCATTTGCCATTTGAACAATTTTTAGTACGTGATCCAAGGAAGTTGGGAGCTTCGACGGTTCGTGGACTTGAGAGGGGCCTCATCTGCACGATGCAGGAAAGAAGAGTTTTTCATGTTATTCTTGTATATAACTTTCTTGAGATGTGTAAATGCTTTTTTATGTTAAAAGCTGAATCGCTTGGAGCGCAATGGCATGTAGTTGAGAATGAATATAGGGAGATGGACTGGGAGAAAATACCAGCGATGTCTCCGGAAGAACTTGCGATCTGCGCGCGATTAGGGCAGGCAAGGCACGAGGGGAACTTGCCACAAGTCCTCAAGGGATTTTTGAACGAACGAGAGGCGTTAGATGCGGAAACAAACAGGATTCTTGATATTTGGCAGTCATTTGTTCTGGGGCAATTCATTGATGCAATGCAAACATGTTTTCACAAAGAGTTTTTAACTGTTCTTGGCATCCGTGATTGGGGAGGCATCCGTGATGGGACGGAAGTTGTGCATAAGTATACAAGACGGGCTGTAGAATTGGTGGGAGAAAATGCGGGCAGCATTGAATACAAACTTCTGTGCGCTCATTTCGCGAATTCAGAGGTCGAGTGTAATACAGATCCATTATTTCGGCTCATGAAGGACCATCTACGAAAACTTTCGTTGTGTGCCCTAGGTATCAAACCATTTGTGGACGAGAATTCAGCGCTATACAGGAGCGGGTATGCTTTGTATACCGAGGCGCTGCGGTATCAGAAGGGATACGACGCCAGCTACCCTCCTTTGCCACCTGAAAAATTTGATAGTTTTTCCATTCCCGCTTTTAGAGGGCCAGATGATATTATTTCTAGCCTAGAAGATCCGATTTTATTAAGCCTTTTATTTGAAAAACGTTGCGAGGGTGACACAAAAGGTTTCTGCGAGGCTGTATTACGTATTGCCTGTCCTCAAGACGAAAAGTTCGTAACAAAGGGCTTGGAGTATTTATCACTCATCAGGCCAGAACCGCGACCGAGCCTTAAACAGGCTCTAGAAGAACCTGAATCAGCTCCGAAGCCAAGCGCTGCGGCGGATGATAGTGCCCAACAGTTGCGAATAAAAAAAGGCGTACAGCATAAGACCAGATCGTCTGGAAGGTCTGCCAAAAAGGACGTTCGCCATAAACCACAAAAGAGCGTAACGGATGAGGACGTTGATGCCAAAATAACATCGCGTGCATGCATCTCTCTGGCACTGCCCTCGCAGGCTTTGATACCACCTTCACCCCAATCCTTAGACGCAAAACCTGCGGCAGCAGAACATTCAATGCATCCGGAAGAATCTGAGCTCTCTCTTCCCTCACCTATGGACGATGCAACTCCATCCAAAAAGAAGGTAGAAGATGAAGTTGAAGCGCTGGGTAGCGCCTTTCGGTCACTGACCATCGCTGATAAAGTTGCTCCATTGCAGCAGAGAATTCAACCTTCAGATCCAGCATCAAACCAATGTGGTGTAGTGTGTGCGGCTGCTGCGCAAGAAACGGTGCAATGTGAGGTGTCTCCGGCCCCACAGCAGCACCTGGAGGCAAGAGATACTGGGTATTGTCTTGCAAGGCGGCCTATTCTTCACGAGCGTGTTAAGAGATGGGCTGGATACTTGAGTGGTGATCTTGGTCTACTCTCCCCAGATGAGTTGAGTACCGTGAGGAATCATTCTCATCCGCTTTTTATTGCCAGAGTCATTATGGCAAACTGTGAGCCAGCCCCGTTTCTGTCCCGATCAACAGGGAAAATGAACCAGCTTTTCACGTGCGTTGGGTCAATGCGTCTGCTTACGGAGGGGCAATCGCGAATGATAGGAGTCTTTGAAGAGTGTATGGATCATGAAACGTTGTACCATCACCTCTTTAGGCCAACGCGACAACGAGATGTACTTGCTCTCTTTAAACAATCTGTCGACGCGTTTCAGGATAACGACGAGCAAGAATTTCCGAAAATGACTCCAGATCCAAGCCAAGAGGTGAGGTGTGAATTAGAAGTACCAGCGGGGTTAGAGATCAGGCCAAGGCGCTTTTCATTGATGGTGATTGATCACAGGGCAGGTATTGAATATACCCTGGCTTTCGCTACACCTGTACAAAAGTTGAGTTAAATTGGACTTTAGCATTTTGGGGGCCCGATTTCGCAGAGCGTTCTCTCTTTAGGCTTCTTGCATTTATCATAGATGGCCTAACCCAAGACGATCTATACCTCTTCTTGAACAAGAAAAGGTATATGATAAATGCAATCGTCTAAAGAGAGAACGCTCTGCGAACAAATGCTAATGTCCAGTTAAAAGCGAATGTTACTCGGGCTAGCTTCGTAATATCCTAGTTTTGATGTTGGATGGATACTAGTCCCAGGGGAATGGGTGGGGGCGACGCTGTGAATGTGCGAGGATCTGATACGCAAGTTCGCTTCTCCACAGCTCTCCAAGAGGAATGGTTGGATGCATAACATGGTTTTTAGCCAAGAGAGTAATCTCTTTATCCAAAAGACCTAAAGAGCGAAAATCAATTTTTAATGCATGAAGGAGCGCGTCCTGGTATGCGCCAAAGGCTTCTCTTGCTGTCTTTTCTGTTTCAATTGCTCGTAGCGCTTGGGGATGGGTTATGAGCAATAAACTCATCGCTTCTGCTGAATCATGTTGAAATAGACGAACATCGATCCCATCCGAAAAGAATTCATAGGTCTGTTTCAGTGTCTTTAGGTTTAGCCCCCGCGCCCCCATTCCGAGATAGGCGCTAAGAGCGATGATTTCGATCTCGTCGTCTGAAGCTGAGAAATCGGGGAATTCGCTTCGAATCTTTGGCAGCAGCCATTGGCGGACCTCAGGCCTAAACACGTTTTCTGTTTCAGGAGAAATGGCTCCTTCAAGATATGGGCGCAAAAATTCACACATGCATTCGACGATTCTAAAATACGGCCGCATTGTCTCAAAGCAATGTTCGACGATAGTGAACCACGCTTCTTCCTGCCCAAAGGAAGGTTCTTGGTCTAGGACCTGTTGAAAGGGGGGCATAGAGGAAAGGTATACAAAGTTGGACAATTCAACCAATTTGGGCTTGAGGCAACGACGAATGGACGAAAGAAGTGTGAGGCGCTCCCTAATCACAAGTCCAGTTCGAATGACAGCATGGCGTATCCATTCATACAGACTTTCAGCCGAGTCTACCTCGTGCATCAATATTTCAATGACAGCGGAAATGTGTCGTAAGTGAGTATGCAAGTATTCCGGAAACGAAATGTTCAGTGCTGTAGCTACATCAACAGCACGCATGGTGTTTTTCACCTGCTGTGTAAGGACTGAGCACACTCTTGCTATAGTGTGTGTTTTGTCTTGAAAGAGTGCTTCCTTATCGGATTGTAGCCCCGAAAAATCTATAAGAAAGAAGAGCTGGTATAGAAGCGGAGGGGATCGAAGAACGATTTCCGGCTGTGCTTGTGGAAACTCTAAAAAGGCAACCATTCGGGCGAGCTCATCTACTCTTGTTGCTAGCTGCTGAATCGAGGTAGATATTTGATCTCGATGGAGCCTTTCGATGACTTCGACAGACAAAAGAGCTGGGCCAAAATACTCTTGTTTGACCATAAGGCGTTGGCACAATCGCGTAAGATCCTGTTGGTTGTAGAGCGGGACGAAAGTTTGATGTTGGGCGGCGCTGTACGAAAAAAGGCTGCCGAATTCAGGATCTTCGAGAGGGATATCACCCTCGGGGGGATCTTGAGGGTGCGAGACGCTTGAAGACGGTAGCATATACCTCTTTTTGATCGATCGAATCCCGAGGCTTTTTCTAAGCGTGAAACCGATTCTTGAACAAGAAGAGGTATAGAATCAAGTCCCATGTCGTAGTATCCATTTTGTTCGTAAATGTACGCGATGTGCGAATTTTCGATGATCTTTTCTATCTCTGCGCACCAGCAAAAATCATCGCAGGTTTGTACATCGGAACATATTCGTATGAAAATGCCGCGATCAATGGTCTGTTGAAGTCGGTGGCGACCTTTTACATGAATTAGGTTTTGGAGAGCGGCGCCAGTCCCAGGCCGAACTGTTACTTAAAAAAACTAGCTTTAATAATCAACGCTTGTGTTTGTTTGGGACGACGCAAAAATTTAATTTTTTGATTGTATTTGTTGAGAAGATGTCTTTGAAGTAGTGATCATATGCGTAAAAAAACGGAATAAAAACAATATGAGTCTTATACCACGAATCCAAGCTCTCAAATACTGGGTAGAGAGCATTGATGCAAAATTGTCATGGCAGCCCGTTCCCCCTATTCCTCCTGGGTGTGGCATTCAAATGGGAGTAGAAGATTTGGATGGTGAAAGTGCTGTACTTGCAATGAACGACGTATTGAGGGTCGTCCTGAATTCAGAAGGCGAAAAACAATATCTGTCTGAACAAATGCACATAAAGATTTATTCACTATGTGTCAGAGTTTTTAATACATTGCAAATGAGTGAGCCGTCAAGAAATGCTCTAGGATTGACTCTCAAAGCATATCACAAAGATACAATAACACTCATCGACCCCTTTTTTTCACTAAGGGAATATTTAAAAGTTGACCCAAAGGATCTACGTGCTTCTGAGATCCGTGCTGTTGAGAATATTCTTGACCGTATGATGGACGAAAGAAGGTATTTTCATGTCATTCTGGTGTGTAACTTCCTTGACGTATGCAAACATTTTTTCACGTTAAAAGCTGAATCGCTTGGAGTGCAATGGTACTCAAGCGGGGCAAATTTAATTGAAATGGACTGGGAGAAAATACCAGCGATGTCACCGGAAGAACTGGCGATCTGTTCGAGATTAGAGCAAGCGCAGGACGAAGGGAACTTGGGACAAGTCCTCAAAGGTTTTGTGGAAGAACGTAAATCGCTAGATGCGGGAACAAACAGGGTTCTTGATATTTGGCAATCACTCGCCCTTGGGCAATTTATTGGCAAAATGCAACGGCTGTATGATGTGAAGTTTAAATACATTATCCAGAGGTCTGGTAAAACAGATGGTTTGCAAAAGTATACAAAACAGGCTATAGAACTGTCCGCAGAAAAGGTGCGTGGTGTTGAATACAAACTTCTGTGCGACCATTTCGAGAATTCAGCGGTAGAATGTAATACTGCTCTCTTATTTAGCCACTTCAAGACGTCCTTAAGAAAAATCTCGCTGTGTGCCATGGGTTTCAGATCGTCCATGGAGTGGAATTCATCGATGTACGAGCGAGGGTATGCTCTTTATACCAGCGCGCTGCGATATCAGAAAGGATACAACGTCAGCTTGCCGGACACACCTGATGATTTTGATAGTTATTCGATACCAGCTTTTAGAACTCCAGATGAAATTATTTGTGATCTAGAAAACCCTGTTTTGTTAGAAAAACTCGGCGAGAGAAACGCGCAAGGTCTGTGCGAGTCTGTACTTCGTATTGCCTGTCCTCAAGACGAAAAGTTTATAGCAAAAGCCCTGGAGTTATTATCATTTACCAAGCCAAGACCACGTCCTTGTTCTAAACTGGTCTTCGAAGAGCCAGAACCGGTGCCGCAGTTACGTGCTGCAGCTGATGCTTGCTCACAACGGCTGCGGATAGAAAAAGGCGTACAACATAAGGCCCGAGCGCCAGGGAGGCAATCCAAAAAGAAAATTCAACACAGGCAACAAGAGAGCGTTCGGGTTGAGGGTGTTGATGTCAAAATGGCATCGTGTGCGAGTCTCCCGTTGCCTCTTTCTACGCCTGCCTTGAAGCCATCTCTGTCGCAACCCTTGGTCGCAAATCCTTCGGCGGCAGATCATCCAATGCATCCAGAGGATCCCGCTATAGACGGTGCGGCAACTCAAAGGAAGGCAGAGGGTGAAGTCGAAACACTGGATGGCGCCTTTCGTGCACTGACCATCGCGGATGTCGATGGGCCATCGCAGCGGCGTGCTGTTGTTGTACACGAAGAGACACAACGTGAAGTGCCCCCAGCTCCACAGTTGCACTTGGAGGCTAGTGGCACTGAGTATTGTCTTGCAAAGCGCCCGATTCTTCACGAGCGCGTTAAGAGATGGGCTGAATACTCGAGAATTGAGCCGGGGTTGCTCTCTTCTGACGAGTTGAGCGCTATGAGGTATCATTCCCATCCTCTTTTTATTGCCAGAATCATTATGGCAAACATGGCGCCCAAGCCATTCATGTCCCGTTCAACGGGAAAAATCAACCAGCTTTTCATGTGCGTCGGGTCAATGTATCTGCATGCAGAGGGGCAATCGCGTGTGATAGGGGTCTTCGAAGAGTGTATGGACGATAAAACGTTGTACCATCACTTCTTTAGGCCAACGCGACAACGCGATGTTTTTGCTCTTTTTAAACAAGCTGTAGGCACTTTTCAGGATAGCGATGAGCAAGAATTTCCGAAAATGACTCCAGATCAGGGCCAAGAGTCGAAGTGTGAATCAGAGGCGTCTGGAGGATTAGAGATCAGGCCACGGCGCTTTTCTATGATGGCGATCGATCACAGGACGGGCATTGAATATACCGCTTCTAAAAATCTATACAAATGTGGACATATAGCCCTTTCAGGCCATTGTGAACGGTTGTCTAGATACGACAGCCTAGCAGCTCTGCTGTCGAT
>CAINFV010000104.1 GCA_903848235.1 Chlamydiia bacterium
TGAATGCTCATGATTTTTCTCCGGATGTGGGAACCATTGATCACAAGGGCCTGACGGGGACGCACACATAGTAAAGAGCAAAAGAGATCACTCGGGGTGAAGCAAAGGTGTCCGAGCCCGGCTGTTTACGAAAAAATAATCTGAAGAACAGTTTACTCCTGTGTGAAAAAACTTTAAGCGGGAATTGCTGGCAGAAATGCGATTTTTGCAGAATGAACAAGTGCCTTCCGCTCTCCAAAAGATGATCATTGCTGATCAATAATCAAGTTTTGGCCAAGAGCAACCACGCTCTTGAATTAATTCCCTGTCGCTGCGATTGCTTGCTGTCCGTTTTCCAAGAAGAATCAGAGACACGAATACGAAATTAGACTCAAAAATGCTATCGTCAATTGCATTTTCCAATGTAAAATGCTAATTGAGGTGACATATTTTATGGATTACATTTCGAGAAAAGTCTTGCCGCCAGATGGAAGTTTTTTTCTTCTGGGGCCCAGGGGAACGGGAAAATCAACGTGGCTTCGCCACCGCTATCCGGATGCGGTTCGGATTGATTTGCTTTTAGGTGATGAAGAACGTCGATTTAGCGGATATCCGGAACGAATTCGCGATATCGTGTCTGCCATGCCATCAGGATCAACACTGATTTTAGATGAAATTCAAAGAGTTCCTCGCTTGCTTCCCGAAATTCATGCTTTGATCGAGGGGAAAAAAGATATTCAATACATCATGACGGGAAGCAGCTCAAGAAAACTCCGCCGATCCGTCAGCGATCTTTTAGGAGGAAGAGCGTTGTTGCGTCATATGGGGCCATTTTTGGCGTCTGAATTAGGAGATCTCTTCTCGTTGGAAAAAGCTTTGACAATCGGTCTGATTCCGCTTATTTGGGCATCCTCAAATCCAGAAGAAAGGCTCCGCCATTATCTCAGTCTATATGTGAAAGAAGAAGTGCAGGCCGAAGGCCTAGTTCGACAAATTGGCGATTTTTCACGATTTATGGAGATAGCCAGTTTTTCACACGGTGCCGTTTGGACGTCGACTGATATTAGTCGGGAATCGTCCGTAAAACGGGCTACTGTTGATAACTACCTTCAAATTCTAGAAGATCTGTTCTTAGCTTTTTCTCTTCCTGTATTTGCTCGAAGAGCTAAAAGGAGGCTGATTTCTCATTCGAAATTCTATTTTTTCGATGTCGGAGTCTATCGTGTCTTGCGGCCTAAGGGAATTTTGGATAGTTCTGAGGAGATTGACGGAGTTGCCCTCGAAGGACTTGTGGCGCAACATCTTCAGGCGTGGGTACAATCTCAAAAAGAAGCCCATTCGTTGTCTTTTTGGCGAACGCAAACACAACTAGAGGTAGATTTTATCGTCTACGGGCCAAGAGGATTTTGGGCAATCGAGGTGAAGCGCTCCCCTCATTTGGGACCAGATGACATACGGGGTCTAAAGGCCTTCAAAGAAGAATATCCTGAAGCACAGTGTTTTTTGCTGGCTCCTGTCAAACAAAAAGAAAGTTATCGTGGTTTCCCGATACTTCCAATATCAGAATTCTTATTGAATGTTGTCCCTGAGAACCCACTTGTGGTCTGATACAGTCACAACGTGAAAACCCACTGTTGTAAAAAAGGTGGCGGGAGGATCATGAAAGTGTAGCCTCCTTTGGAATACCCAAGCAATTTGGGGGAGGTAAGAGCTGTTTTTTTCCTGAGGATCGATGGCGAATTTTCTTTCACTTCTGCGGTCCGGCCCTGATGCCATTTCTTTGAGCGTGCTCGTCGCGGATGCCAAAGGGTATAGCTTCAAAAAGGCCCGCAGCGACATCTCCGCGGCTGTATCAGTAGCACTGCTGTCAATACCGCAGGCATTAGCCTATTCTATTGTCGTTGGAGTGCCTCCCATTGCAGGCATTGTCTCGATGGTCTTGGGAACCGCTATTGCGGCTCTTTTTACCTCGTCGCGCCATCTGGTCATAGGACCAAATAATGCAACATGTCTCCTTGTCCAAACAGCGACGGTGGAGATCTTCCAGAAGTATTATGCAGGGGCAGAGGCAGCATCACGTGCGACGATCTCTTTAGAGCTGATCACAGCAATGACACTGCTGATAGGGTTAACGCAACTGGTGGCAGCTTTTTTTAAGCTCGGCCGTCTCATTCAATTTGTCAGCCATGCCGTTGTTGTTGGCTATATCGCCGGCACTGCCATGGCCATCGCTGTCGGCCAGCTCTTTCCTATCACAGGGATCGATTGCCCTGACAACCTTGACACCCTCTATCAAAAGGTTTCCTATTGGGTTCTCCATCTCCAAGAGACTCAGCCGATGACGTTGGCTGTTGGGGGGATGTCTCTGTACCTCGTCTTTTTGATGCGCCGCTTTCACTGGAAGTTTCCGGTCTCATTGACAATGCTGGTGGTGATGACCAGCGTCGTCGCCCTGCTGAGCAGCACCGGCATTGCCGATGAATATGGGAAGAGCGTTCAGCTGATTGCCTGCGGCGATGTCTCTTCGCTGTCGTTTTCTTTCAAGATACCTTCTATGGAGCTGCGGTTGCTCAACACCCTTCTTCCTATTGCCTTTGCGATCGCTCTTATCGGTATGCTAGAGGCGAATTCCATCGCAAAATCCATAGCTGCAACGACCGGTCAGCGGCTTACCGGCAACCAGGAGGTATTTGCCCTCGGCTGCTCAAATTTCCTGCTGGCCTTTTTCGGAGGCCTCCCCTGCTCGGGAAGCGCTACCCGTAGTAGCTTAAATCTTGAAAACGGAGCTAAAACGCGGTTTGCAGCGTTTTATAGCAGCCTTATCGTAGCGCTTCTCGTGCTTTGTCTAGGGCCAGTGATCACCTTCGTTCCTACCGCCTCTTTAGCAGCGCTTCTCATTGCTACCGCTCTTCGCATCGTTGACAGAACGCAGGTTCTCCTCTGCTGGCGGGCAACGCGCTCTGACGCCCTTGTCCTTTCGGTGACGTTTCTTGCCTGTATTTTCTTCAGCTTGGCGTTAGCATTTTATATGGGTGTTGCCCTCTCTATCATCCTCTACCTTCGTAAGGCAGCAACGCCAAGAGTCGTTGAGTATATCTACCAGGAGTCGACGGGAGAGGTCCTTCAGGCAAGTGAAGAGGATAAGAGGCTTCCCTGTGCTATACGGATGATCAACGTAGAAGGGGAGTTGTTCTTTGGGGCTATGGACCTTTTTCAGTATACCCTTCGCGCTATTGCTGAAGATGACTTAACCACGAAGGTCATCATCCTACGCCTCAAGCATGTCCATGACCTTGACGCTACGACAGCTCTTGCCCTGCGTCAGCTGAAAGACTATCTGACACAAAGCGGGCGCCACCTTATTGTCTGTAGCATCCCTCCCCATGTCTTAGAGCTTTTAGAAAATGTGCGTTTGGTTGACCATCTGGGTCGCGATAATGTCATTATCTTCGACAATGCATCCCCGACATCGTGGCTGGAGAGATCTCTTTGTCGAGCGCGCTATCTGCTGCGCCACAAAGAGATGCCGGCCGTCGAGGAAGACTTGCCAACACCGCTTATCCCTGTGCGGGTGCCGGTCGTGGAACAGGGTTCCACTTAAGATATCCACAGCGCAGCTTTTTTGTGCGGTAGACCCATGGATCATCGTTTTCCCGCAATAAGCGATCGCAACCAAGAACAAACCCCTCGCCGGCTCCCCAATACAAGATCGCCTGGCGCATATATTCAGAGCTGCTTGGCACAAAGTGGCTTCGCGGGCCATCTGCTTCAGAGAGCATCTGCTGATGAAAGCAAATCAGATATAAGCCTGGAGAGAATGAGACGGAGGGTGGTTTTTTGATGACGCGGCGTGTCAGCGTTGCATCTTTTCCCCATGGCTCTTCTCCATAGCAGACATCTGTTGCCACAACGCCACACAGCAGGAGAAAGAGAACATGTCGTGTGAGCCAGGGGCGGATGAGCGGCGCTACCATTGGTAGTGCAACTGTTGGAGGGGGAAGAGAGTATGCCGTTCGAGGTAGGGCTTGGTGATCTGTTCTCTGAGGCGCTGGTTATAGAGATCAGCAGCTAGCCCTGCTCCCGCGATACCCCCAAGATACCATCCTCCTTCAAAACCACCAGCGATGATGGCGGCAGCTTGCTGGTGTGCAGAGAACAGCTGGCAGGTGGAGGTGATGAAAAGAGCGTTCATGATAAAGGCTGTGGCGGCGGTTTGATAGTGGCGGACGTAGAGGTATCCGCTGCCAGGAAGAATGCCGTTGAGGAAGCGCGCTGTTGTTGGGTCTTTTCGACTGTTGAGATAGGCAGCAGACAGAGAGGCTGCCTCGTCACCCTCTGACAGTCCGACGAGGGCAGCGAGCGGGGGTGCTAGTGATAAAGAGCTATCGCTGTTGGCAGCGAGAATCTGGTAGAGAGGTAACTTTGTGCGGAGGCGGTCATCGGTGGGGAGGATGTCAATGAGGCGTGATGCATCATCTGTCCTGTCGAGCTGAGAGTAGGCTTCATAGAGGAGGCATATGCAATCGCGGGCAAGGTCTGGGTCCGAAATGGTGACTGAGGATTGCTCTTTCTCCCAGATGTCGACAGCCTCTTGATATTTTCCGCCGAGGCTGTAGGTCAGCAGGAGGGCGTGGATTAGTTGTGCTTTGTGGGGAGACGCTGGGGTGCAGAGCAGGAAGCGGGATCGGTGAAAGCAGGTGGCAGCACGGTAGTAATCCCCTTCTCGCGCAAAGCAGCTGCCGAGGCGGTATTCTTGCCCCCAACTTGACTGTTGCTCTTCTTCTGTCAGCGCCGGAGGAGGTGTGGGAAGTTTGTTGACGGTCTCTGGGAAGACAGTAGTCGTCAGGTGGATGGGTGGCTCGGTTGGCATTTTAATGCAGCCAGTCGCCAGAAGAGGACACAGACAGATCAGAGAGAGAAGCGTAGTAGAGAAGTTCATGAATGAGTACAGGCGGTGCCCTCGAAAGAGGGCGCCGCTTGTTGTGTTCCTATGGGAAGGTATTTGGTTCAAGGTTCAAGATGGCTTTAAGATCATCGATCTCTTTTGCCCATCCCTGTTCATTGACACGTGACTTCTCTTTCATATTCTGTTCTTGGCGTTTCGTGATTTCATCGATGTCTTGTTCGGTGTCAATGATAATAGGACGGATGAAGATCATCAGGTTGCGTTTTGCTTGTTGCTGCAACTTCGATCCGAAGAGGTTGCCAACGATTGGCAGGGAGCCTAAGCAGGGGATGCGGCTGCTTGTAATGTCTTGCGACTCTTGGATCATACCAGACAATACCAAGAAGTGGTCTGTTGGCATGTGTACGCGGGTGACGGTACGCGTTTCGTTGACAGTGGCAGGAGGTGCTGTGGTCTGCCCTTGCTGAGAGACCTGCTGAGAGTTCGCGTTACTGATCTTTTGCTCGATGATCAGCGTGACTGTTTCTCGGGAGCTGATGAGAGGTGTTACCTTTAAGGAGACCCCTGTCTCTACGGTATTATAGTTCGTGGCGACGATGGCCGATGGTGAGCCGGACGTAGAGTTCGCTATCGATTGCCCCTTGATAGGCGTTTGCGCTCCTACAAAGACCTCGGCGGGGACGTTATGTTCCGTCATAATCTTAGGATTAAAGAGAATGTGAGTTTCTTGGTCAAGCTGTAGCGCCTGGATAAGAGCGCCGGTAGATCTAAAACCCTTTCCCATAAACTTAATTTTTCTTCCAAGACCGCCTGCCGATAACCCACCAGGCGCTGGTGGTGGCGTTACCTGGACGGGGGTATACTGCTGAATGGCATTGAAAGCGGAGGAAAATGGGGAAGTGGGATTTACAAACCCAGCCTGGGCCCCTAAGTTACTTCGTTGGATTCTTCCAGCCCATTCAACGCTGAATTGAAGCGAATTCGATAATGTCGTGTCGATGATGAGGGCTTCGATGAACACCTGACGGACAGGAATGTCGATCTGGCTAATGAGGTTTTTTACTTTTTCAAGACTTGCCGTCGTTCCTGTGAACACGATGGTATTGTTATCATCAACAGGCTGAAGGCTGTTGAGGGTGATGATAAGGTCTGACTGCGATAACTCAGGGTTGGCAGCAGCTCCTGTAGACGGGCCGCCAGCCTGGTTGCCGCCTGAAACACTTGTGGCGATGGCTTTGAGGGCGTTTGCGATATCTTCGCTCTTGCGATACTGGAGGCGGTAGATGAGAAATTGCGTGGATTCAACGGTTCCTATTGGAAGGCCGCTTTCGGTAACAAGTTTTCTTTGGACGGAGCGAAGAGCCTCTCTGGCGCCATTAAGAGTCATTCTGTCAAGCTGCTCTGCCTGTATCCCTTGTTCCATAAGGCGGCGCTTGAGATCTTCTTCGGTTAAAGTCTCGATCTCA
This sequence comes from Chlamydiia bacterium, assembly GCA_903848235.1. Taxonomy (GTDB): domain Bacteria; phylum Chlamydiota; class Chlamydiia; order Chlamydiales; family FEN-1388; genus CAINFV01. The sequence continues at coordinate 6,352 of CAINFV010000104.1, forward strand.
TTGGTGTCCCTAGTTGAATCTTCTAGAAGGCGTTGCCTACGTGCTTTTTCTGCTGCCTCTGGGTCAAATTTCATACGGTCGAGGAGCCCGGAATGCGCTATGTTCAGATCTATTGCCTGCATGATAGAAAGGCATTTTTCGATCATAAACGGCGTAGAGACAATGAAAACACTATTGGACCCTGAATGTGGGACAAGGATAAGCGGTTTGTTGGCCGCGAGGGGAGCTAACACCTTCTCGGAGAGGGCGACGAGGGTCGCAGGAGAGGTGTTGATAGCAACATACTGCCCTATCTCCATGCCGCCGACTGGGGAGTCCATTTTCTTTATTACTTGTGCAATACGCTGGAGGTTTTCCGTTACATCGCTGACAACAACTGTGGAATCCCCAAGGGCTTCTACAATGGCACCCTCGCCTACCATTGTTTTAACGATAAGCGCACACTGGTCTGCGGGGATGTTTTGCAGGACAAACACTTGAGTTGCAATCTGTGGCCCGGCAATCCCTAAGCTTTTCTGTTCGAGAGCCCCTGCGCCTCTGACGGTGGGGTTGGTATGAATGATAAAGGCGCCACCTTCTTCGAGGATGGAGTATCCATGGGCTCGAAGGCTCTGGAGTACCATGGCCATGACGGCTTCGAGACTGTTTGGCGTATCTGATATCGTGGTGACAGTAAACTGAAGCTCTTGAGGGTCATATATGAAGTTTTTCCCTGTCAACCTGCTGACGTATTTAAGCACCTCGGTGATGCTGACGTTGTTGAAGTTTATGACAGGGCCTTCAGCAGTTTCTGTCTTAACGGCAGAAGGAGCCGTTTTAGAAGATGGGTCAGTCGTTGGGGATAGTTCCTCGACAGCCTCTTGAGCAACTTTTTCTCGAATTTCCTTTTCGCGCTGCTCTTGAGCTTTGCGTTCTTTGATGTCTTTTCGAAGTTTTAAGGTTCCCCGTTCTTCGGTGAGGGATTCATAGCTGGAGCGAGAAGGCGATTGTTGCGGAGTAGGTTCTGTATCCAGCTGTTCATCAGACGTAGGCGGGATAAGATAGCGGGGTTGATCGGCTGCTGCAAGCTGTGATCTTTGTACGCAGGGAAGACAGCATACAACTAAGCACAGGCAAGAGAGAAAGAAGGGATTGCTCATCGTTCGTCGCATGTTCGTGTTGACCTTCTCTATTTGGGCGTGTTTCAACAAGATTGGCATTCCCTTATCCCATCATGGCCTATTTATTTTCCATTTTTTCGAACACTTTGATGAACAAATGACTAAAAAAGGAAAGCAGTTTTGGGTCGATGGCTTCTGCATATAGAGTGCAAATAATGCAGATTACTTCCTTTCATTTACATAATTATCCTTACTTTTTATAAGGGTGCTAGAACATGACGTTAAAATTTTTGAGCACAATCGTGGCGATAAGAAGTACTATTTTTTTAAAAAATGGTGGGTTATGGGAACTGATGCTGAAGCTCCGTTAGGAGCGGTTGTGAAAGCTTTTTGTGGATCCGTTCAGGTTGTGGGTTCTGAGTTACTCAAAAGGCAAGTCTCTGCTGAAGACTTATGGCAGCTTCGTGATGAGATCGTTCATATTTCGCAAACGTCGAATCAGGGGCGTGAGCGACAAGTAGCAAAGGCCGTACTGGCATCTCTTCCGGAACACATTGAGACTTACAACGATCTTCCGGCGGTGAAAAACCTGTTGTGTAGTGCGCAGTTTTATCTGAAGAGCCTTTTGGGAAATGAGCTTGAAGAACTGATAGATAAGCTTGAGAAGAATATGACCAGCGGGGTCTTCCCAGACTTTGATTGGTCAGGATTTATCAAGGTGAAAACAGTATATGGGCAATTGGAAAATCCAAAACCTCTTCTGCCACAATTTGATCAGATAGCGATGTGTGTAACGGCTCAGAGGGGGCTTCTTCAAAAACAATTGACCGCTGTGCAAGTAGAGTTCTCTGGCTGGGTGCAGAGGTTTGCCGAATCGCGAATCGTTATATTAAAAAAATTCGACGAGCTTTTGGAGACCTGTAAGTGCTTGATTGGAGATGTGGAGGCGTCCCAGAAGGAAGGTTCGGTGGAAAAAAGGATTCCGCAAGCGCTGTTGCTTTTGGATACGTTATGGGAGTTTCAGAAGATCCTTGCAGAAGAGTCGAGTAAGCTTCGGGAATCTGCTACCGCCATGCCTCTGCAACTCATTGCAGTGAGGAGGCAGCTAGACAAGGTCAATGAGGAGATTGACAACGTACAAAAATCAATAGAAGGATTTCGGAGGGCGGTTCTTACTCAGCAGGTTTCGATCCGACAAGCCATGTGTAAGGATCTATTGTCGGCTGTGAAGGTGTTAGAACTACGGCGTCCATCGTGGTGGCAAGCTGCTCACGCATTGATTTCGATGAACCCCGCTGATGAGGGCCCTGGAAATTTGACTGACGTGCAGAAGGTAATTGAAGAGCTGGGCTCACAGATAGAAGAATGGAGAGCTAAGTTGGTGCGAGCCATGAAGAGGGCATGGGAGGGCTACAAGAAAAAAGTACAAGCTGCTGCTCGAAAGGCTCATATTACCGTCGAAGGTGGCGTCCCTGGCTTTGGCGAGGTCCCTCCTGGCCTAGAATTTTTTACTGCAAAGGAGCTGTGCCTTTTCAAAAAGAACACACTCAATTTCCTTGCCTTGGCAGAGGCTTACAAAAAATATGATGAGCTTGAAGCGGTTGCGAGAGGGAAAACGGCGAGGGGATGGATTGCTAGGCAAATTGCCGAGACAGTCCACTTCAAATTTCATCAAAAAACGGTGGAGGCGGGCTCAGATTTACCTGTGATACACGTTGTCTTTAGTCCGCAGGATCTTGCTGGAAGTAGCGATCTTTTACAGAGGATAGTTTCGGCGTTGAACGTTGACGAAAAGGTGTTGGATTACACCGCTTTAACACGAAGGGTGAAAGCTCTCCGTGCCGCATGTCGACGGGTAGCTGGCGCTCAAGGTCTTGTGGCAAGAATTGATGCGGCATTAGCCGCCCTGCTAAGGCCGACAGAGCTGAAAAGTCCAATTTCTGTGCAGGCGTTGATAGCTGAGTTTTCGCGTCGGCTAGAGGATCTTGATGGTGAAATCAACACCATTGAACGAGGTTAGCTGATTTAAAAAACACATCAGGGGCATTTTTTTGTTAATGCTCTGCAATGGTTTTTAAAGTGGAATCATAGTGTTTTTTCGAACGAAGCCATGTCGATAATGCCTCTCGGCCCTGCTGTGGGTCAGAAAAAATTGCATAGTTACCACAATTCCCTACTGAACTTCTGCTTCGAGAAAAAAGACTATGACTTCGCACGAACCCAGGATTATTGAGGCGCCAGGCTAAACTACCGCCAGATGCCACATATTTGTTTCCTACAGGATCGAAGTAAAAAATGCTAAGGTCCGGCATAGGCCAGCTGATACACAATTTCCCCTAAAACAGATGGCCAGGGTCTCTTTCGATCAGGCTCCCGTATACGCTTGCTTGGGAAAGTCAGGTTCATTTGGATAAACATATTTTAATTCGCCTGCATTAACCATAGGGGTTAAATAGGTCCTTACCAGGTGTTTTTTGTCTTTTCTGTCCAAAATAATAGCTAGGTCCTGGGCTGTAAGGGGTTTCCAGAAGCACAGAACTTTAATGGTTTTTCGCAGAACTTCAGTGGATGGACGTTTGCTAAGTTTGGTCAAAATATCTTTAATGTCTTCTGGGAGGGTATCCATTTCAAACACACCGGCTACCCGGTGTGTTTGCGCTGGAAACACACCGGGTAGCCGGTGTGTTTCAGGCTTTTCTTCGGCGTGTTTAAGTATCTTGCGCCCGATATTTTGGGTTGCCTGGGGATGGACTGGTAGAACAGTCAAAAACGAAAGTTCTTCTTTATCTGTTTGAAAAATCGGAGGCGGCGAGCCATTGACATCCATCGACTTTTTGATTTTTGGTATGCCAGTGCAGCGTCCTTCAGTTAGGTGGAGTTCCTTAAGAAAATCGCCGACTCTACGGTTTCGGTAGCTTCGGACTCTAATGTGTCCTTTGTTGATGTCATCAATTTTTAATGGTGGCATTGGACCAGGAAAA
>CAINFV010000105.1 GCA_903848235.1 Chlamydiia bacterium
GGTAAGCAAGTTGATTTTTAGCTTCCGACAGGCACGAAAGAGACCTGTCGTCGCATAACCAGCATCGGCTACGAATACAATGGTGTGTTTCGGGAACCAACGACGTAGCAGATGGCATACTTGCTCTGCGAGACGTTGGGGGCTTTTATGACGACGGCCAATCTTTACTGAAGTACGCTCCGAAGGACTCAGAATCGTTAAAAATGGCAATGCTACAGTTCTTTTCATGAATGGCACTCGTACTAGCATCATGATAGGAGTCCAGCGCAGTCCGCTACATGTCACAGCTTTGTTAGATCCTGTGCCAATCGGGTCTTTGAATATTCCCTTGGCCCTGATTTTTTTTCCCCTGCGGCGTTCGATAGTATCATCCACGGAGAAAGTCAAGATTGTTGACGGAAATGCCTTTACAATCATCTGAAGAAGCGTTTTTGAGGCTAGGAGCATGTTCCAGCGATCACGATTGAGCAAACGATGAAAACGGCCATAGGCACCATCAGTAATCAGGCCCAAGGCGCGAAGTGCAGCACAAATCGTCACTCCACCGGTGCAAAGGACGCATCCGATAAACAGGGTGAGAGCTTTTCGAAAAACTCTTTTTTGAAGAAATACAGTTGCAAACGGTTGCAGAACTGCTAAAATTGCTGATGGCGGTGTTGGCATTGTAGGCATTGTTTTTCCCTGAAGAAGAAAAAAAAGAATACAATGCCACCCGCCTTTTTTTATTTCACCTCAAACGTCGTCTTAGCAGCCATTGTGAGCGATTGCCAAATGGCTAAAGTCCAGAAGGAACTGAAAATGACTATTACAAGGAAATAGGCAACTTGCTAGGATGCAGAATCATAGAGATTTTTTGAGGGGCGTATGCGTTTTTTCCTCTCTTTGTGTACCGGCGCACTCTGCATTCTTTCTGCTGTCGCATGTGAGGGCGAAGAGTGTGGCGGATCGCTGCCATTCATCATAATACTCTATGGCCCTCAGGGCTCCGCGAAGGCTGCTGTTTCCGCTCGCCTCCACGTCGACTATAACCTTCCTGCAATCTCACCTGCCACCTACCTTACTGCAAATGTACTCGATGAAACTCCTCTTGGCAATATAGCCCGTGACTATGTCATCAACGGTGGCCCTATGCCGCCTGACCTTGTCCCTTCTCTTCTCTGCGACCGCCTTCTTCAGTCTGACTGCTGCCAAGGAGCTCTCTTAGAAGATTCCCCTCTGCGCCTCGAACAGGTACAAGCGATTCAAGAATGCCTCTCGCCACGATTCCAGGTCCTCGCTATCAACATCGAAACGAGCGAGGAGTGGATTATAAAAAAGGCAGAAAATCGTCTTTTCTGCACTACATGCGGAAAAGTCTTTGACCTTACACAATCCAGTTGCCAATTCAACTGCGACGTCTGCGGTACCCTTCTGGAGAAACGAGCGGCAGATTCCATAGAGAAGCTGCAAGCAAAAGTTCGGAGGTACAAGGAAACTCTGGCACCGCTTCTTGTGTGGTACAAAGAAGAACATTCATTCGTA
>CAINFV010000106.1 GCA_903848235.1 Chlamydiia bacterium
TCCTCTCGCTCACAAGAAGAGCTTCTGCAAAGTGCTCTGAAGATACTGGGGCTAGCTTCTCCATCACAGCGCGAAAAATAGTTCGTACCTCGCCTTCGGTTGCATAGTGAGAATTCCAATACGATGGCGTGAATACACCAAGAGTGCCCCAAAATATACGGCCAGAAAGACTTTTGGATCCCACAGCAACAGCTGATAAATCCTTCAGCTCTCCTTCTTCCCCAATCACAACGAAACGAGAGTCCTTGATGATATCGGCAATCTTATCTTCCCATCCCTCTTTTAACCTCGTCGAGCCTGATTCAAATAGACCGTGCTCTTGGCATAACTCTTGCACATGGTCCATCACGCCCTGCGGAATCCCAATCGACATAAGGCCTCCCTACGCTGAGGTTGTTAGTTAAGTTTTTTTCATACGCTTCGGAGATGTTTTGGGGCAAGGGGCAGTGTAAGGAATGAAACGAGAGGAAGAGGAGTGGAAGAGTTTTTATAACACGTCATTTGTGCGGTTGATCCACGCCTAGACTAGGATATGTTTAGTGGTGTATGTGGTATGAGGGATGCAAGCGTAGTGTGTGTTCGAATTGTGAATACGACAGGGAAGAGTCTTTGCAACTCTTCCCTGTGTACAGCGATTTGTGAAAATAACTTTGTGCGGCTATGGCTTTGGTTCGAGACGTTTTTGAAGTTCGTCGAAGTGACCTGGCTTGGTGACAGCCGCACCTTTCTTTTTAATTTGCTCCTTGAACTGCGGAGCTTCAATTATTTTTGCCACAATGGCGTCGTAGTCAGGCTTGTCTTTATTTAATTCTTCTATAATTTCATCTATTGAATTAAAAGAACGGGCTGGAGCTGGCTTAGTATAGACTTCTCTTCTTCTTCTTTGTTGTGACCTCACCTCTGCTGCCGTACCCGGAGGGAGAGCTTCCTTCTCAGGAACTCCTCTTGCCGGGACTTTTGGCATTTCTCCGAGAGCCTCGTAAAGCTTTTCTGGGACTCCCTCTTTTAAATCACTTGCTCTTTTTAAAACTTGACCTTTTATAGCTTCTTTTGTCTTCAAGACGTCTGCAATTGCCTTAAAATCTGCATTTTCACTATTTAGCGCATCAATAAATTGCTGAGCGTTGGCGAATCGATCGAAATGGATCGCCGTTTTAGGTACTTCGACCGGTGCTCTTTTTCGTTTGGCTTGCTCAGCAACCGCCGCAGCCGCTAAATCGCTACTCACCTCTTTACTACCTCCTATCGGTTCAGCTTTTTTCTCTTTATTTTTGGCGGCCAGCTCTTCCGGGGGCAGCTCATCGTCTCGCGTTATGTGGTGTAATTGGTGTTTAGCTTGTATTTCGGCAAGGAGGCCGGATGGTCGTGATGCTTTTGCTGCTTCTACTGGCACTATTGCTGGTAGTGGTGGTGGTGGTGGTGGATCTCCTTTTCCTGATTGAAGGGCTGCCGCTATTTGTGGATCAATAAACGGAGCTGGTGAGCTTCCTCCTAATGGAGTGTTCGCCATACTTTCCTCTTCCTCTTCCTCTGCAGCTAATCTAGGGGTTGCGCTCGACCCACGTTGTGAAAGATCAATCCCACTCATACCTGGTGCAGAGGTCGCCGCTCTTTTCACACCAGCTTCAGCTTGTGCCATAGGAACCGCTATTAGCCTCGACACACTTTGTGAAAAACCAATCGGTTCCTCGCCACCTGGTGGAGTGCTCGCCGCTCTTCTCACGGCAACTGGTGTTGAAGTGTCTAAACCAAGGGCTGCCTTGGCTTCGAGTAACGTACCAACAGAAGGCGTAAGCCTGTTTAAGAAGAGTTGATACACGGTATCATCCAACCTTGTTATGGCTCCACCTATAGCTGCGTGGGGGGGCTTAACGGGTTCTGCTAGTCTTGGGGAGGGACATGTAACTTCCAAATATTTAAGAATAGATGCGTATTTTGAGATAATTTTTCCCTGAGCTGCTGTCGAATCACCCGCGCGCTTCATCGCATCCGTGAAGTTCTGAAACAGAGAGGATGCCTTCTCCGAATCGGTGCTTCCACTTCTATTCCACCAGTAGTGGAATCCTGCGACAAACTTGCTCCAGCCTTCAAGCTTTAGACTTTTTGCTGCGCTTTCTACTTGAGGGCCAAATGAAGCAATGTCAGAAGATGCGGTGCTCATGGGATAGTCCTCCTAAACGGGGATGCTGTTGTTTTCTTGCATCCTATTCAGAAAATTTATTTTTGAAAAGCGTTTAAGCTCACGAAAACCAGTTTTTAGATCCTTTTTTTGGTAGAACTAGAGTTTTTTCCAGATATGCCCATTCTGTAGTCCTCCGCTGTGATAAATTTGGACTGACGCCTCCCTGGCTTATCTCTTTGGAGGGGGAGTAAGTCCTTTTTTAATCAGATCATACAGAGGTTTCACGGGAGAACCCGAATTCGTAGCTTCTTTAGTAATGTATCTCATCACCTCTGTGATACGTTCTCTATCTAGACAAGCCTTGAATGCAGCTACGAGTAAAGGGGCAAGCATGTCTTTTAGATTTTCTCTTGAATATTTCTTTAATTCTTTTTCTTTTAGCCCATACGCCAAAGTATCGGCTATAAACAAAAGCTTGAAAGGATCGACGTTGGGTTTAAAAACTTTTCCTAAAACAAATTCTATGTGTTCTGGATAATCGAGAATATTCAAAGCAATATCAAAAGCTTGTTGAGGGGATTTTTGCACGTCCCATTCTTTTACTACGTAGTCACTCAGGGCGTCGCCAGGGAGGCCATCTGAAGGAAGGTTGAGTCCCATTTTTCGGTTAGGACGAACCATTCTGACGAGTGCTTGTGGCAGCTCTTGTTCTGGTTTAGTTACTCTGACAACAGGGAGCAGCGTTGCTTTAAGGGGGGGCGCAGCCGCAGTCGCAGCCGCAGCCGCCGCTGTAGGTTTAGTTTTTGGGTCTATGATACTTCTATCGTCTTTCGCTTTTGGAGTTTTTTTTTGTTTTTCCGCGGCGGTCTTGAGATCATGTAAATCAACCTTGAACTGCAGTCCCATCGGCGGTCGTCCTCGAACAGCTTTCGAGACAGCTTCAACCCGCGGCGTGCCTTCGGGAATAGAAGCGGCCGCGGCGAGAGGAGGTTCCTCATGGACTTCTTCAAAACCCCTCGTTTTCACTTCTGGTGCCCTGGATTTATCATGATGAGACTTTTGGGGACGAGCCCTGGTAAAGTGACTAAGTGGTTTTCTTTCTGGAGTTTCACGAATTGATTGAAGAACTTCTTCTTGCGGTTTAGCTTCTGTATGGACTTCTGGCGGTGGTATATCCGCCTCTTCCTTTTCCCTGGCCGATTCTTTTACCCCGGTATCGGTAACTCCTTGTCCAGAAATTACTAATTCTTCGGCACCTTCCTGGAATACTTCAGAAGCTCTTGACGCTTCGGTTAAGTCCTTTGTTTCTTCTCGTAAAGCACCATGTCCTTCGACAGCTGCAAGGGAAAGTGGTGGTACGACTAGAGCACCTTTTCCTAGTTGACCTAACGTATCGCCCTCCTCTTGTTCAGCCTCGCCAACGGGTTTTGGCGGAACAGAGACAGAAATTGCGGCACCTTCATCTAACAGTGTGACCTTGACAGTAGAATCGGCCTGTGTGCTAAGGACTTCTTCCGGCGGCGGGGGTGTGCTTTGTCCCAGACTTTCATTCCGTTCCGTAACTTCTGGCATTATGAGGCTGGCAGGACTTGATTCTTTGTCTAAGACGTCTTCTTTTTTTGGCGAAACAAGGTCATCATGTATTTCAACTGCTGCGACAGGGGGTTCCGAGACTGCAAGGAATGGTTTATCCAGCGCTTCCTTTTCTTTAGCCAATTCTTCCTTCTTGATATCGTGAACAACTATTTTAGGATCGATTAATGCTGCGGCCGCCGCAATTTCTGATAGACCTTCTTTCTCTTTTTCATCTGCCAGGACTGCTGGTACTTCGACTAAGGTCTCTGTTTCTTCTCGTTGAGCTTCAGGCACTTTGACAGCTTTTTGGGAAACTGGTAGTACGACCGGAGCTGCTTTTTCGGATGGACTTAACGTATCGATCCACGCTTGTGCGGCTTTGTGGATCGGTGGTGTCTTGTCAGCAGTGTACACTGCTTGTAGTTCTTTAAAATTGAGGATCCATCCCTCCTTCCTGGCCTGAGGGAGCTCTGATAAAAGAGGGCGGCACAGTTCGCTACCCAGCGAGAGCATGAGTGCAATTTTGTCAGTTTCTTCCGGTGTAGGATCCTTCAGAGCAGCTCCGCTCACCAACTTGTTATGTTCATCAATCCAAATCGCTTGAGTCCCGCCTCCCCAGCCGAAAATTCCTCCAACGCCACGTAGAATCCGTTGAACGGCTCCCTGTTGCGCACTTACAAAGTTTTCAATGGGGATGAGGATTTCTATGGATTTTTTCACAGCTTCTGACAGGTCGGGAATAGAAGTTAATTCAGTATGTTCCAGACCATCCTGAAATTCACTTCGAGAAGGCAAGTCATCGAGGGATATGTCCTCACCATCTATCCATTTTTTCCAAAAGAACTCTGCTCTCTCGTTAACCTTTAGAGCTCTTTGGGCTAGATTAAGACGGTATATCAGATCAACGGTTTTCGTACCGAAGAGTGCCCGAAGGTCAGCTGAGATTTGATATAATGAAATGGTCGATGATAACTTCTCTATATTTTGCAAAAGGTCTTTCAAATCTCCCTTCAAGTAATCTGTGAATGTTTGTTCCCATTGTGCAATTGTGGCATCCATAGTCCGTTGTTCTTGCGCTAATCGTTCTTTAGTAAGTAAAGCCGTCCGTAGTGACTCTTCGGCTTCTTGAATGTCTCTATTTAAATCTGAAATTTTTTTTCCTGTTGGATTGTCTGCTGTTTCTTGTAATTTTACTTTGATAGACATCGGTTTACTATAAAACGTGGCGAAACTTAGAATGTCTATGGGAAGAGTTGCGATGCCTTGCTCAATCGCTGTCAGCTTCGTGCCAATTTCTTTCAGCGCCGTTAGCGCCTGAGAAAATTCGTCGAGTTCTTTTTTGGTTGCTCCTTCTGAATCAAAATTCCTTTTCAATGCTAGAAGCTGCCGGTCTAGACTCTCTGCCGGGCTTCCAATAGAGGCTTTTATCGCTTCGAGTTCACCAGTTCTCGCTGCACAAAATGCATCGAATAATTGGGTGACTTCGGCTTCTTGACTCTTTTGCGCTGCTGAGAGTTGTCCCAAAAGTTTCTTAAGATCTGCAAGCTTTACCGGTGAGGGGTCTGCTGAGAGCTGTTGAAATTGGATCACAGAGGCCCTGAATGATTCTACGGAGTTGTTTTTCGTAAGACTCAAGGCTGCGCGTTGCCTATTGATCTTCTCTAATGCCTCTAGTCCCTTGGTGCAGTCGGCCAATGTTTCCCCATAGGTTTTCTGCAGGGCGGATGACGTTTTAAGGATATCGGCTTCAAGACTCCTCGTCGTTGCACCAAGCTGGGATACCTGTTCTCCGAGAGTGAGGATGGTCTGTACTTTTTCGTTCAAAGGAGCGGCATCAGTGGCTCCATGGACCTGGGGCCCGAGTTCTCCAACTGGAATACTGAGCTTTTTAGCTTGAGATACTATCTGACCATATTGTGCAACGACTTCGCTATAGCGCTTCAGCGCGGTCTCATGCTGTTGAGAGATTGTTTCTGAAGCTGATGCATGTGCAGCCCTTGCCCGTTTTTCGAAACCCTTTATCTGCGTCATTAGTTCGGCTGCCGTCTCTTTCAATGAAGGAATGTTGGGGAGACTATCGGATGCGGCTGGGAATGTGCGAACTTGCTCTAACGTTTTACGGTAGGCTGCCTCTAAGTCGACAGCGGTGTCAACACTCGCTTCTTGTGTCAAAGTCCCATTGAGGGCTTGGCTTTTTTCCTCCACAGTGCTTGTGATTGACCGTAAAGCTTCAACCGCTGCTCGCAGTGGTTTCAGGGCTGATTCAGATAATTTGGCGCGACCGTTTTCAAGAGCCCGAGTTGCTCGTTGTTCAAGAGGGCCAATATCAAATGCTGAAATTTTCACTATTTTTGTTGGATTCTCGCTCTGTGCTTTTTGGAGTTCAGGTTTGAATTTTTCGATTAGGGTAAGTATGTGAGCGAATTGTGTCTCGAGCGCTGTGTGCTCCTTGGCAACGGCCTCTTCTTTGAGGCTTTGGCTTGTTTCTTCCAAAATCGTAACGGCTGCTTCTATAGGTTGGTATTGGCGGAGCAGTGTGTCCTCGACGTTTTCCATGACAGGAACCGATTTAGTGATGGAAACGGCTGCAGGAACGAATTGATCTTCGGGCTTGATGCGCTTGTCGGCAACGGGCGGTTCTGCGTCTTCGCGAAATTCTTTCGAAGCTGCTAGAGATTGGCTCTGAAGGGCTGGTGGGGGCCCGGCGTCTTTTATGACAGGAACCGATTCAGGGAGGGAAACGTCTGTAGGCGCGCGAGGCATTCCCCTAATTTCATTCAGCACTTTTTCGAGACTTTCGAGAGACTTTGTATATGGAGTCGTCTCAACCACCCTTACGCTGGATCTTTCGCCAATTGGTGGGGCGGACCGCTCGGATAATGTTCTTTTCTCATCCGTGACGCTCTTGTAAAGAGCCTGGATTTCAGTATCTTCGGCTTCTTTCATGTTAAATAAAAAATTATAAATAGACTTGCAAGCTCCTTTCAAAGCCCTGCCTAATGCGTTTTTGGGGACGGTCCACACGGACACATGGGGCGGGGATGTATCGGACTTGGAATGGGATATCCAAAAATCAGTTCTCTGGATGGTGGCAGACGAGATACGTTGGTCAAGTTCTGTTCTCGGGTTGCCGTGCTTGTCGCTAATTCCGAATTCTTCCAAGAGTCCGAGGACATGTGAATCGGGTTGAACTTCTAGTGACATATCATATCCTACAGAATGTGGGTGAAGTATCTACTGCCTCATATACAGCATTTCCTTCATAAAATTCAAAATTGAAACCGCTAGCAAGGCATTCTTCCCAGAAAAATGGTGGCTGTTTTTCTCAAATGGCACCCAATTTTTTTTGTTCATAATCTGCAACAGAAGTCTGGTCAATAAAAGCTCGCCTGATAGAATGCCAAAAGGATAACCAAAGGACAGTTATGCAGGCTCTACGCATCGTTGGAGGACGGCCTCTCCAGGGGACGGTCGTCGCTGCTGGCGCTCGCAACGCCATGACAAAACTTATCATCGCTTCTCTGCTCTCTGACAAGCGATGCACCTTCTTTAATGTTCCAGATGTCGGCGATGTCGCCATCACCCTCGCTATGTGCCAGGAAGTGGGCATGGAATATGTCTGGGATCGCCAGGCAAAAGTCCTCGAGGTGCAGACGAAAGAGCTGAAGACAACCTACGTTCCACAACGATTCTCAGGGTCTAACCGCGTTCCTATCCTCATGGTAGGAGCTCTCCTCGCCCGCTCCGAAGAGGATATCGTCGTTCCTATTCTCTGCGGCAGCGCCACCGATGCACGCCCTGTTGACTTCCACGTAGAAGCTCTCAGAACGCTTGGCGCTACGATAGAGCTGAAAGTATCGCGAAAAGAAGGAGCCTTTCATGCTTTTGCCCCCCATGGGCTGAAAGGCGGGTTGATTCAGCTGCCATTTCCCTCGGTAGGGGCGACAGAAAATAGCATCCTCGCTGCTGTCACAGCACGAGGGACGACGATCATCAAAAATGCCGCTGTAGAGCCTGAAGTCCTTGAGCTGATGCTCTTCCTCCAAAAACTTGGTGCCAATATCGTTCTTGACACCGATAGAACCATCACCATCCAAGGAACACGGTCATTTCATCCTGTAGAGCATAGCGTCCTCTCCGATCGCATTGAAGCAGCGTCCTTTGCGATGCTCGCTCTGGCATCTGGAGGGCGTATCTTCGTCGAAGGGGCTGAACACCGCAACCTCATCACCTTCCTGAATGCTGTGCGTGAGATCGGAGGCTGCTTCTCCGTCAAACATCATGGCATCGAATTTTGGACCGAAGGTCCTCTGAAAGGCGGCCTTCATATAGAGACTGATGTCCACCCAGGGTTTATGACCGACTGGCAGCAGCCGTGTGTCGTTCTCTTAACGCAAGCGTCAGGATCGTCTATCGTCCATGAGACAGTCTATGAAAATCGGTTTGGCTACGTGGACACCCTCTCGAAGATGGGTGCTGAGATCTCTACCTTCCGCCAGTGCCTCGGCGGCAGGGTATGTCGCTTTAACGACCATGCCCACCCCCACAGCGTTATCATCAGAGGAAAGACACCACTGGAAGGAACTTCGATCGCCATCCCAGACCTTCGCGCCGGCTTTGCCTATGTCATGGCAGCGCTGATCGCACATGGAGAGAGTACGCTCTCGGGAGTAGACTTCTTGACACGCGGCCATGAACGGATCATCGATAAGCTCCATGCCCTCGGCGCCGATATATCTACCGTTCCGACGGCAAAGGGAGCAGACGGCCCTGACTGCTTTGACTTGTTTAGCAGACTTGGGAGTCAAGTTTAAATAATCTAGACAATCCAGCCGGCTGCGAACGATCGTTCCTCGCCCATAGCACGCTATGGAGGCTCGCCTCGATCGTTCGCATTTCAATGGTCTTTGCTCGCCCAGATTGTCTAGATTATTTACCCTTGACTCCTTGCTATTCCGCGACCGAAGGAGGGATTGCCATCTTCGGAATAAATGGTATAAGAATTTTCTGCGTTGAAAAAAGTCTATACTATGTCGAGGATCGAGGTGTGAAAGAACTCTTCGAGTGGAAGTCCCTGTTCTCCTACAAGAAGAATTCGTGATGGGTTAAAGGCAGCGACAAACGATGTCATCCCTGCTCGAGAACGCGATACTGCTCCGCTTTTGACTTCAAGAGCGGTGATTGATGTTCCGCGTCGAAGAACAAAGTCGACTTCCTTATCTCCCTCCCTCCAATAAAAAACCTCTACCTGCGTTCCGCGAGCGGAATTTAACAAATAAGCTCCAACAGATGATTCTACGAGCCTTCCCCAAAATTGATGGTCTGCTCTGGCATGCTGATATGTGGTATTTGATTGGGCGGTCATCAGAGCTGTATTATAGACACAAAATTTTGGACTCGACCCTTTTTGCCGTACCTTTTGTGCGGCATATTTTTGCACATTTCCGATGAGCCCAACGCCGGATAATAAATCGGCATAATGAGCCAGAGTTGTTGTATTGCCGGCTTCATCTAATTCTCCAAGCATTTTGTTGTAAGAGAGTATTTGGCCGGAATAACAACAGGCCAATTGGAAAAGACGTCTTAACAATGCCGGTTTATTAATCTGCGTCATTAAAAGGATGTCACGGGAGATGGTTGTTTCTATCAGAGAATCGTTGATATAATTTGTCCATCGAGTAGTGTCGTTCTCGTCAACAAGTGGCGCTGATCCCGGGTATCCACCAAAGTAGAGATATCGATCAAGTGACCAGTGAAAGATACGATGCATCTCTTCGTAGGACCAATGGGTGGCAGGGATTATTTCAAATCGTCCGGCCAAGCTTTCTGTTAATCCTTTTTGCATGAGCCAAGGAGAGGATCCAAGAATAAGTATCGAAAGATTGGTATTCTTTCGACTGTCCATGTCCCACAACGATTTGATCATCTCCGACCAATTGGCAATCTTTTGTACCTCATCGATGATAAGAAGAGCTCCCTTGTCGTCTTTAATTTTTTGTCGAGCAACTTCCCACTGCTGCCTGAGCCATGAAAGGTCTTGCAGAGTCGCAAGGTCGGCAGATGCATAATGATTCGGTTTGTCAATGGTTTCTGCAGCTTGAAGAGCTAAAGTTGTCTTGCCAACTTGACGTGGGCCGAGCAGTACTTGTAGATGGGATCTCGGTTCTTGAAGACGCGTCATCAGCGTCTGAAAAATGGCTCTTTTTTTCATAAAAATCCTTGATTTTCCTTCTATTGAGTATTTTTACTCAATGCATTGAGTAAAATCAAGAGTTGTTGTCATGTGGGCTGCAAACTCCGGTTAGGTCTGTTGCGATTCCTCGGCCGTAGGTTTGTTTTCTCTTGAAATACCTCATGAGTTTCATCCATAATCGCGGCGGAGAAAAAATGATCTCTCTTAGGAGTCTCGCCATATGTCCTCAGTGAAAAAGAAACGCCGCGCCAAAATGGCGAAGCACAAGCGCAAAAAGCGCAGCAGAATGAACCGTCACAAATCATAGTATGTGACCTCGACTTTGTACAATTTTTGGACCCTCTCTTCGAGGGAGAAGCAAATCGCAGTGTAATGAATTTCGAAAGGATGTGTATTTCTACCCTTCCTGAGAAATTCGTTTAGGAGTCGAGGTGACCTGTTCCAAAAGTGCAGAGCGCGTGCCTACGTGATGCTGGCATCACAAGTAGGCAGTTCCAACGACCTCATGCTTGCGTGCAATGGCGGCATAATGCCGCCATTTTCTACCGACCATTCTCCCGCTTATCTTTAAATATATGTATAAAAAGTAACTATTTGCAGGGTTTTTACGATGGCCTGGCGATACCCATCAGCATACGATGTCATTGTGATCGGCGGCGGCCATGCCGGCTGCGAAGCGGCCTATGCTGCTGCAAAGATGGGATGCCACACCCTTCTGTTGACCATGAATCCCTATACCATCGCCCAGATGAGCTGTAACCCTTCGATCGGCGGAATTGCCAAAGGGCATATCGTCAGAGAGATCGATGCTCTTGGCGGCCTGATGGGAAAGGCGATCGACAATACGGGCATTCAGTTTCGGATGCTCAACACAAAACGCGGGCCCGCTGTGCAGTCCCCACGGGGGCAGGCAGATAAAGAAGCCTATAAGCAGTGGATGAGCGAGACCCTTGAGACAACGCCGTGTCTTGAAATCAAACAGGGGACTTGCGAAGAGATCGTCGTCAGCGAAGGGGCTATCAGAGGGGTGATCTCCAGAGAGGGAATCTTCTTCGAAGGCTCTTCTGTCATCATCACCACCGGCACCTTCATGCAAGGCCTCATCCATATCGGAGATGTCAACTTCGAGGGAGGACGGCTCGGAGAGCCGTCATCAATAGGTCTGTCAAAGAGCTTAGAGAGCCATGGCATACGCCTCGGACGCCTGAAGACAGGGACGCCAGTGCGCGTCCATAAACGATCTATTGACTTCTCACTGGCAGAATGTCAGCCCGGCGATGACTGGGTTTACTTCTCATACGACGAAAAGGCCCCGCGCCTCCCCCAAGTTCCATGCCATATCGTCTACACTACCAAAGAGACAAAGGAGATCATACTCCAGAATCTCCACCGCTCGCCACTGTACTCTGGAAAGATCAAAGGCGTCGGCCCGCGCTACTGCCCGTCGATAGAAGATAAGACAGTGCGGTTTGCTGATAAAGATCGCCATCAGGTGTTCCTCGAGCCAGAAGGCCTGCACACCCAAGAGATCTATACCAGCGGCATCTCCTCATCACTGCCTTTTGATGTCCAGTACGCTATCGTCAGATCGATACCAGCATTGAAAAATGCGGAGATCATCCGCTCTGGATATGCGATTGAATATGACTACGTCGTCAGCGGGCAGATATCCTTTTCCTTAGAGTCTACCCTCATCTCCGGCCTCTTCTTCGCAGGACAGGTCAACGGCACAACAGGCTATGAAGAGGCAGCAGGGCAGGGGCTCCTCGCCGCTATCAACGCTGTCTTGAAACTCAAAGACAAAGATCCTCTTATCCTCTCCCGCGACACTTCCTACATCGGCGTGATGGTCGATGACCTGATCACCAAAGGTGTCGACGAGCCATATCGTATGTTCACCAGCAGGGCAGAACATCGCCTTCTCCTTCGTCAAGATAATGCAGACCTCCGCCTCCGCCATCACGGCTACAACATCGGCCTTATCTCACAACAGCAGTACGACCGCCTATTGGCAAAACAACAGGCTATTGCAACAGAGCCAAAACGCCTCTCGACGATATATAAGACGTTTAATGGTAAGTCATGCACCATATGCCAGCTCCTCGCACGCCCTGAAATCGCCTATCGAGATCTCGTCACACTCTTCCCAGATGTCATGAATGACTTCGGCGATGACACCAATACGCAAATTGAAATCGCTCTTAAATACGAAGGGTATATCTCCCGCCAGGTGGCAGAAGTAGAACGCCTCTCAACAATAGAAACGATCTTCCTGCCCGAAGGGTTCGACTTCCA
>CAINFV010000107.1 GCA_903848235.1 Chlamydiia bacterium
GATCGCAATGCAGCGATCAACCTACTGAAGCTTGGCGAGTCTGCTGTCTCGCCAACGGCACTTGTCAACGTGCCAATGGTAGCGGCCCTTGCAGCCAGCTACAAGCCCCTCCCTTTAGGGAGGGGTAGTTGACTACGGATCAGCTTTTCTACAAGGCTTCTCCAGCCGAAGCCAACCTCTGAGAAAACAATATTCCCCGTTCAAGTTTTAATTTCTTTTTGCTCGATGTTTCTGCTAGCCTGTTGGCATGAATTCAGACGCAACAGGCTCTACACCACTTCATTTTTGATCGTTACTCATGCTCCTGCAAGCAATCCTTGATATGGACCATCCCTGAGCGAGATCAACTGTTACTTTTGTTTTTGTTATAAAACATATAGGCATTACCATGAGTTCGATTACAAGATTCACGGATATTCTACGATCGGTTACAAGCCTCACAGATAGTCTACATGCATATCTAGAGTCACATTCAGAAGTCAGCGAAGACGAAATGAAAGTCGCACAAACAGCTCTTCGCGAACTGGCTCAATGCCCCTCCCAACCCGAAGAAGAGGCCTCACGAGCACTCACCGGTATCGTAGATCGAATTTGGCAATCAACCGATCGAGGGCTGTGTGAGGTCGTGCGAAATGTTTTTGAACGCACTATCCAGCGACAGCCCTCGGAACAGGCTCCCAGACAATCAGATACGGAACGAACGCGCTTTGAAATGTCAGATTCATGGCAAGGCATAGAAGTTCAAAATCAAGATTTCTTGACTCAGATAATCGGCTTTTTAGATCCACTGTCCAAAAGACGATCAGCACAGGTTTGCAAACGCTGGCACGCCGCGGCGCACCAGCAACTCCTTTTTGACTTAAGCCCTCTCTATCATCCAGAGTTTCAACGTCTCCTCTCACTCTTTAGAATCACACTTCCCTCTGCCGCCCGAACACCCAAGGAGGTAAGCGTTGTGTATAAAGCGCTTTATGCAACAGTACAAACTACCCTGAAATGCATCAGGAGGACAAAAGCGATGAGCGACGAGGAAAAAATACCATATGATACTGTCACTCCTCAGGAGATCGTTCATGAACCAGCCCGTCTGCATGAAGTTCTTCAAATAGCCAATGACCTCAGTCTTGTCTCTCCATTCCTAGGGTATGTACATGCTGGACCTGATCAGCCCAGTTCAACAACCCTCTCTGAAAAAGCCTCGATAATAAAGAAACATCTTGAGGAACGAGGAGATTGCTACACGCAACTGAATTGCTACAATGCCGGCATGCTCTGCCTTCCTAGGGAATTCTGCGCTCTTCAGAATCTTTACACACTTAACCTCTACCAAAACCTACTCACCGCTGTACCGGCCGAAATCAGGCAGCTGAAAAAGCTTGAGCATTTCAACCTAAGCCAGAACCTGCTCACCGCATTGCCGGCCGAAATCGAACAGCTGGATCAGATTACAACACTCGACCTCAGCTACAACCTACTCACTACCCTACCGACGGAAATCGGGAGACTTATAAATATGACGAGTCTTTGTCTCAACAATAACCCGCTCGCCACTCTGCCGGTCGAAATAGGACAGCTCCCAAGTCTGATGTATCTTCAACTTGACCAGGACCAGAAGGCCTCTCTACCGACACCACTCTGGCTTTTTACTCAACCGATATCATTCACAGTTTTCTGGGCGCAACAATTGCAAACAAATTTTTGAAGCTATTATCTTGCTACCTTCTGACGGAGTTCTCACATGTGTACGCTATGACGTCACCATTGAGTTCGTAGGTGCGGCAATTGGGCGCCACTATCTGATGGTGCCTTGGAGACAAGAAGGCAATAATGACTTCTATCCCAATACATCAGATCGATTGGAATTCCTGTTGTCTCACCTGCTTTTTCAAAAATAGCGGCCGGAATCACACTCCCGCTCTCGTCTGTCTGGAAGACATCCCCATATCGCGAGAAAATACGGATAGGTCGCTGTAGTACACGGGAAGCACACAGAATGGCGGCAGGATATGTCCATTCGTCGTATGGCGATTGATCATATCTCCTTAGAAACCGATCTACGCCTTCCATATCTTCCCCTCCTCTGGGGGTAGCTTCTTTTTCACCGATTTTCTCTCTGAGCTCTTGTTCATGCGCTCTTCCATACTCAGCAATCCTATGACGAAAATCTCGTATGTCCGTTTCAAGTCGGGAACGTCCCTCAGAGCCATTGTACGCCTCCACACCGTTCACAGCAGTAAGGATAGACTCTACACAGCAGTTTCCGCTGTGATCTCCAGGAATGATGGCTGTAAAAAAGCGGCATACAGCGCTTGCAAAATTCCCCTCTGATCTCAAATGACACGGAATCAAATTTGCATCTGAAAAGTGATGTATTCCCCTGAGATTATAGTAATAGATGGTATTAGGCTTAAGATTCTGAATAGCATCTGATACAAAAGACAGATAATGATCGAGCAGGTCGACCATGCATATCGTCGCATGGTCTGAAAGAGCTCCTTCTTTTGGCCACAACTCATTGAAGGCCTCCACATAATGTGCCGACGTATCATCAACGATCGTGCGTAGTGAAAGGCACTTCTCACACAAAGAATAAAAAACCTCTGGTGTGAGAGCGTGAACTGCAGACACAAGAGATGCAAAAAAGGTTTTCCCCATATTTCGATGTGGTGAGAGCGGCGTCAAGGTATGCAAAGCATAGTCTGAAACAGCAGAGAAAAACTGGGGGGGAGAAAGCCATGGGTTATCGAGAAGATCTTCTTCGTATTCAGAATGAGTAAAATCCTCAATTCGAATCTGGGTGCGAGGGCTGAGTTTTACAGTACAGCACGCCCCTTCATCGATAACGTCAGAGGTTCGTGACAAGAGAAGAAATGTCAGCAAGCAGTAGGCAGCGGTATTTGAACGCGATTGCTCCTCATATAGCACCGAAAACTGCGGCGACCGTGTAACATGGTTATAAAGAGCTCGCACAAGCTCGAGTAAAGTGGCTGATGTGCGCCATTCCTCAGTGGAAAGAAACGTTCTGTAGTTGCTCTGTATAGCCACTGCGATTGATGACACTGTATCAGAGGGTAAAGAAGGCGTCAAATCACCACTACTTTCGGAGAGCAGCGGCTCTTCTGCCATTCTCAGCATCCCTCGATATCCTATCGGACTGTCAACAAACGGATCCATCACTGCCGCAAGATACGAAAACCTTCCTGCCAAGTGCCCAGCAATTCTATCAACCTCATATCGCACCTCAAGAGCTTCACCAGAAAGTGGCGCGAGCCCACAGAACACCTCTTTTGTCATAGAAGCCATCAGCGAAAGAAGACGCGCTCTCAATGAAAAGGCAGCGACAGAAAAGAGCGGATCGTTAAAAAGCCCTCTTTGATACACAGGCGTCCTTTTTCCCTGAATCTTGGCGATCAATGCAAGACCGTCGGGTGCACAGCAGAGACTAGAATCAGCAGAGCACCCCCCCCACGCAATATAGTCTCGGGCCCCACAAATAGTATGTTCGCTCGCCCTGAGGAGCAGCTCTACGACAATTCTCCTGAATTGTTCGAGATTGGAAAATGACTTTCCAGAATCCCACAACGCGATGAAAAGAGATGTAGCGTCTCTGGGGTCAATGAGCTGCTGCATGTGAGCATGCCAAAGCTCCTCTTCAGAAGATGTCTGATGAATAGTGGTACGGCATACTTCATAGGCAGCATCTTCAGAGATCCGGAACGCCTTCATCCATTCTTCTTGAGGAAGAGAGGATGCAAATCTTCGAAATCGCCGTAAAATCTGACCCCTTTGCTCGTTGGAGAGCGTGTCAACTCTCAAAATAAAGCCTTCAACAGTCGGCACCATCTCTTCTAGCCATTGAAAAACGGTCTGTGTCGGCACTGACGAGATGTAGCGAATGAGAAGTTCTACTGGAACTCTAGACAGCGGTATGCGGTGGATCACCGTTTCTAACTGCCCTCCTTCTTCTAGGTCGTAGAAATCAGGTATCGACATCTCGTCGATATCGATACCAGAGAGCAGATGAACTCGCTCAGAAAGCGTCAATAATTTTTTTATTGAGTCATATGTTGATCTTTTAACACTACGAGGAGAAAGACTGAGATTTTGAAACTGTAACCACAATTCGGTCAGTGTAGGTAAATCAAGAGAAGTGTCGCTCATGCGATGGACAAAGGTCGACAGAGAATCGTTTTTCAAAATCGGTAGCAAATCTAAAACAGAAAATCGAACGGGTAATGCTAGAAGTTTCCTAAATTCTTGCGAATCAAGAGTATTTATACGCGTTAGTTCTGAGGGTATGAGATACCGTTCAGGGATAACTCCGAAAAAACCACCCTGTTCATAGAATGTGAAAAATAACCTGAAAGATCCGCCACTACCAATAAACCGAAGCATCGACGGAAGATGAATAGGGGTAAACTCTGTCCATGGATATTGAAGTGCGGCTTCAAATTCGTGTTGTTCAGAACCGAGAACTGGAAGAAGAGAAAGATTTTCGGCATAATAGCACACCCCTGCCATAAAGCCGCTGAAATGACGCACATCCCGAATTTTGTCGATACACATGCCAGCACAACGTTCATACGCAGCGATAAAATCAATAAAAGTCTGCGGGAGCATCTCCTCTATATCCAAAATGTGCTCTAAAAAATTAAGCGGAACGGTGTCCTTCTGCAAAACCTCTTGTACACACTTCGACACCCGAAACGCTGGTTCTGGATCCCCCATAGTAATCCACTGACCAGCCCTCTCCTTGAGAAGATCCGGGATCTCGGTATCGACCCTATCGCGCAGCGATTTTACAGATGCAGTCATTTCCGTAAGAAACGCCTCCATATTTCTATTTAATTCAGCTATGAAAGTAGAGAGCTCCCTGATTTGCAGAAGGTGTCCATGAGCTTCTTCGATCAGCCTAAACAACCCTTCAATTTTCTCCCGGACCACTGTGAGTTCAGCATCTAGAATCGACAGCGGGACTTCGCACAGTGAAAACGTCATAGAAACGATTCTTGAGTAGACCCGGATGAGAAACAGAACATCGTTCTTCGGCATGTCTCCTGGAATACGATAAATCAATTCATGGAGGCCCTTAAACGCGTATGCTGTTTCTCTACTAGTAACCGAAGAGTGGTGGAACTCGCAATTGACTCTGAAGACCTCGAATTCCTCAAATGTCAGCTTTCGTCGGGTTTTGATGCCAACAATATGTGAAAAGATGAAAAAAACTTTTTTAAGTTCATTTTGAGAGTACGAAGGAACATCGGCTTGATCAATTCCAAAATAAGAACAGAGTTTTTGAATATTCTCTTTGCTAGACGCTTCCAAACCTTCATCATACCATGCCAATACCCTCTCCCGGACGTCCTTTATGGCAGACGCCTCATGCACCCATTTTTTCCACTTATGAGAAAGATTCAATCGTTCAAAGGGCGCAAACTGCTCTTCGATGTGAACTCTGCATTGATGCCAAATCGCTGAAAACCTTTGGCAATGGGGATCACGCAAAGAATCACTTTTTGCTCCTGCAATACATTCAAAACAACTCGATTGAACCCGATCAAACGCCGAAACGCTAAGAGTTCCCGACATTTCCAAAAGACTCCCAAAAAGGTATTGATTAAGCAGGAAAATATAAAAACTTCGAACTATAAGCCTCAAGCACTTAAAATTCTGACTTTTTGAAAAAAGTCTCTTTCTATCAACCAAAAACCACATCGGGAACGATTCGCTCACTTCACACTTGCGAAAAGAGGAAGAGACTGATACCCTTATTCTTCGTACTGAATTTCTCTTTAAGAATTTTTGATGGTTTTCGTGAAGGTTAGTGTATGTCAAAAGTCTGCCAAGTTACCGGTAAAAGGCCAACAAGTGGTTTTACGTATGTGACACGTGGTATTGCAAAGAAGAAGAAGGGAATCGGCCTGAAAGTTACCGGCAAAACACGCCGTCGCTTTTTGCCAAATCTCCAGACAAAACGGCTGTGGCTTCCTGAAGAAAAGCGGTTCGTCACACTTAAGCTCTCCTGTTCTGCAATGAGAACAATTGAAAAACAGGGGCTTGCTGCTGTCCTTCGAAATCTTTGCGAAAACAGCCCAAAAATGTAACGCACCATCCGCTCTCGTCCACCCTGGTTTAAGGGTGGACGGTTTTTCTCTCTTCAAAACTCCTTCCTCGGAGGATGCCGTGCGTACTGCCCGTCCTCGTTCTCTAAAAGCGTATATTGACCAATTGCGTACTCATGGCGAGCTGCTTGAGATTACTGCACCCGTCGACGCATATTTGGAGCTAGCAGAAATTCATCGTAGAGTCGTTCAAAACAACGGACCAGCGCTTCTCTTTTCAAGTGTCAAGGGTAGTTCTTTTCCTGTTGCTACAAATCTCTTCTCTTCTGAGCGGCGATTGGCATTGGCTTTTGGAGATGACGTCGAAGAGCGAGTCCACGGCGCTATCCAATTATTAACCCGCTCCTTCCCTGCTTCTGTGGCGGGCCTGTGGGAACACAGAAAGAAGATATACAATTTTCTTAGGCTTGGAACCCACCGCCGTTCATCAGCACCTGTCCTCAAAAACGCCCTGAACCCAACTAATCTCGACCGCATTCCCTTCATCAAATGCTGGCCTGATGATGGAGGATCCTTTCTCACCCTTCCTCTCGTCTATACTGAATCCCCAACTGGCAAGGGAAGTAACCTTGGGATGTACAGAATCCAACGTTATGATAAGACGACCACAGGGCTTCATTGGCAGATAGCAAAGGGCGGGGGGTACCACTTCCATGAAAGCGAAGAGCTTGGACTCGACCTTCCACTCACCATCTTCCTTGGCGGCCCTCCAGCGCTTATCATCAGCTCTATCGCCCCGCTTCCTGAAAATGTATCAGAGCTTCTGTTGGCATCCTTTCTTCTCGAGGGGAAGGTAGACCTTTGCAAACAGCCAGCGACTTCTCTCCCTTTTATATCAGAATGCGATGCTGCCATTGTAGGATATGCTAGAGCGAAGGAGAGGCGCCTCGAAGGCCCTTTTGGAGATCACTATGGCTATCAAAGCCCCGCCCTCCCCTTTCCAGTCTTTCATTGTACTAATATCTTCCATCGTACCGACGCCATCATCCCTGCCACCGTCGTAGGCAAACCTCTTCAGGAAGATGCTTTTATTGGCCGTTTCATTCAAAAGCTCTTCAGCCCTTTTATTTCACTTCTGATTCCAAATGTACAAGACCTCTACACCTATCCAGAAACAGGCTTCCATCCTCTTGCCGCTGCTGTCATCAAAGAGCGGTACGAAAAAGAAGCGCTCTCTACCTCCCTTCGCCTGTTAGGAGAAGGCCAGTTGTCACTGACGAAAATCCTGCTCGTTACAGATCAGCCTATTCCTCTCAATGATATCTCATTACTGCTGCCAACGGTCTTAGAACGCCTTCGCCCTGAAGAAGATCTTATCATTCTCTCCTATACGTCCATCGACACCCTTGATTCCACCGGTCCTCGCCCTAACAGAGGTTCGAAGGCCATTTTCCTCGGAACAGGAGAGAAGAAACGATCCTTACCGCGAAACCTCTCTTCCCCCACTCCGCGCATGATTCGAAATGCCATCCCCTATACTCCTGGCTGCCTAGTCATCGACGGCCCCTCATATCTAGATCTTCCGAACCCTCAGTCCCTTCTATCAACAGATGCCTTCGACGGGTGGCCGCTGCTCATTTTTGTAGATTCTGCAGAGCAGTGCTGCTCGTCACAGGGGGAATTCCTCTGGCAGGCTTTTACTCGCTTCGAGCCCGCACGGGATATCTATGCAAAGGCAAAAACTATCCGGCGCAATGGCGTTTCTTTTTCATTTCCTCTGTTAATCGATGCACGGATGAAGCCTTCCTACCCACACACCCTTCTTGCAGACCCTCAAACCATCGACCTTGTGGACCGCCGCTGGCATGAATACTTCCCGTCGCCTTCACAGTCGTAAAAGACCTTTTCTCATCTCCATTCGCAAGGTGCTCCGCCTACAATCAGCAATCACCTTGCTGCTTGCTTTCCTGCTGTACACAGCAGTCTCCGAGTATCTCTTTACGCCACGCTACATCGAAATTCACGAAGACGAAGGCTCGTACTCATTTCTCTCTACAGATTGCAAAGATCCTGTGCGGTCTTCTTTAGAACATGCAATTCGAAACGCGAAAGAATCCGTCGTTCTTATCATCTATTCTCTCTCGGACACAAAGGTGACACACGCCCTTCGCGATGCTGCAGCACGAGGGGTGGATGTCTGTATCATCCATGACCCTGTAGAAACCCCCGACTGCGCCGGCCTTGTTGGGAAGGCTGCGAAATGCTACCCACGACGTAGCCAAGGGCTGATGCATAATAAGCTGCTTGTCATCGATCATACAAACGTATGGCTTGGCTCAGCGAATATGTCGACGCGTTCTCTGACAGAACAGGGAAACCTGATCTTGGCACTTCGCAGCCAGAAAATAGCGGAGTCGATAGAGGCTCTCGCCACCTCGATGATCTCCCATTCAACCTATCCCCGTCCCCCTCTTACCGTGCAGCTTTCCGAGTCTTCTCTCACCCTCTACTTTCACCCTTTCCACGGGAATCTTGCCTTCACGTCACTCGTTGAACGCATTGACAAAGCATCTAAGAGGGTTTTTGTCGCCATGTTTACATTCACCCACCCAGATCTTGTATCCGCTTTGTGCCGCGCTAAGACACGTGGTGTTGACGTCCGTGTCATTCTTGACAAAGACTCTTCGAACCAAACGAGTAGAAAATCGTATATCAGATTACAGCGGGAGAAAATCCCTTGCGGATATCGAACCAAGCCAGGACTTCTGCATTACAAGGCAGCCATCATTGACAATTCTCTCATAGCAGGATCGTGTAATTGGACAAAGGCAGGTTTTACATCAAACCACGAGGCAATGCTCTTCATCGATCCCCTCTCTTCATCGCAACTGCAGTGGGTAGAGCGATGGTGGGAATGCGTAGAACACTATTCATCAATGCAACTTTCGTAACAACCTCATGAAACAAAACCCATACTTCTCCCAAGTATCGCACCCCTATCTTTTCTCAGAAGTTAAAGCTCGTGTAGCACACTTTCGCGCACACCACCCTGAGGTTGATCTCATCGATTTAGGGTGTGGAAATACCACAGAACCTCTAGGAAGCTCTACTGCAGATGCCCTCTCAAACGCCGCCGCTGACCTCAAGGATGCTACCCGGTATATGGGCTACGGTCCTGAGCAGGGGCTTCTTTTATTACGAGAACGTATTGGATCAGTGATCTACCATAACGCCTTATCTCCAGATGAGATCTTTATCTCTGACGGTGCGAAATGTGATATAGGACGACTCCTGATCCTCTTCGGACCCGACACTCATATCGCTCTTCAAGATCCATTGTATCCGGCCTATGCCGATGCCTGCTTTTTGACAAGATGGGCGAACCCTTCATGTTTTTCCTACCTGCCATACCGTCCGGACTCCCCTCTTTGCTTAGAAATGGTTCCAGAACATGCCGCCATTTTTCTGTGCTCTCCGAATAATCCCACCGGAGAGGTGTTTACACACACAGAGCTCCAAGCCATTGTAAACAGTGCTCGTCAGCGGCATCAGATCATCGTCTTCGACACTGCCTACCAAGCTTTTGTCCAAGGAAGCCTTCCTCGATCTATCTATGAGGTGGACGGCGCACAGGAGGTCGCCATTGAGATAGGATCATTTTCGAAAATGGCAGGATTTTGCGGCGTTCGTCTTGGGTGGACCGTCATCCCGAAAGCAATCTGCTACAACGATGGAGGCTCGCTCCATGCTGACTTTTCTCGGGTCATCACCACCTTGTTTCATGGCGCATCGATTGTAAGCCAAAGAGGAGGCATTCAAGCTCTAACACAAACAGGGCAAGCAGAGTGTGCTCGTCAAATAGACGTCTACCGAAAAAACACAACTCTTCTACAAACAACTTTTGTCAAAAATGGTTTTCATGTATGTGGAGGAGAACACGCCCCATTTTTGTGGGTTCAGATGAAGCAGATGAATTCGTGGGATTTTTTTAATTATTGTCTCATGAAGGCAGGCATCATCGTCACCCCAGGCATTGGTTTTGGGCCTAGTGGAGAAGGATATATACGCATTTGTGGTTTTGGAAAGCCTTCCACAATCGCACAAGCAGCATCCAGAATTTCTCTACTATAAGCCACCCTTGGCAGGGAGGCATGTAAGGGACTGTGCAAGAAGAGAGATGCATCTATGCTCGTTCTACCATCACACGCTACGCCCCACACCTGGCAAACGGGATTGAGTGCATTTCCCAATGATACCAGCTGGGAACTATTCGTCCACGGATCTGCAAGTCTTATGACAATATCTACGGTTGCGTTTCAGATTTTGCAGTTTCCTCCTATTTTTGCTTTTTGTTGGACAATAGTTGGGTTTACTTCGGGATTTCTTGCAAAAAAGTGCTTCGGTCACTATAGTTTTGCGAGATCAATTTCGCGCGCTGTGCTCACATTCGAAGACAGGGCTCCTCACGCACGGGTGATAGCCTTTACTATCGCGCTTATTGTGTCCTTTGTTTTTCCTGTGGTGGCTACTATTTTTGCAGTTGCTGTAGGAATCTGCGCTGGGTATTTATTTCGATTACGCCGTGATGCGTGGTAGTGCCTCAAGAACTCGTGGTCTTTATAGACCACAAGGGTCTATGTAGACCGCATTTTACAAAGCACCCTTCATACTATGGGAGGATTTGCCTTTTATGCCTCTGACAATCTCTTCGATGGCGTTGATGCTGTTCTTGATAGCAAATCCTATTGGGAACATCCCTGTTTTTGTATCTCTGATTAAAGAGTATGATTTTCGCCATCAGCGATGGATTCTCTTTCGAGAGGCCATTTTTTCGCTGCTATTAGCGTTTTTCTTTCTTTTTGTCGGAGAGCCTTTTTTAAAGACCGTTCTTGTTGAACTCTATTCGGTCTATCTTTCTGGTGGTATCCTTGTGTTTCTCATCTCACTGACTATGCTCTTCCCAATCCACACAGATGAAAAGGGACCAAAGGCCCTTACACGTGAGCCGTTTGTCGTCCCCATTGCAACACCCCTTATTTCAGGAGGCGGGGTCTTTTCAACGATTTTGATCCTTTCAAAACAAGCGCCGCTAGCTAATGTCTCGCTAGCGATTCTTATCGCTTGGGCACCAGTGTTCGTAATCGTCATAGGCTCTGTCTATTTACAAAAAATATTAGGGAAACGGGGTCTTATCGCAATCGAACAGCTGATGGGAATGGTGCTCCTGATGCTCTCCATAACTCTTATTACAAAAGGGCTTCATGCATTCGGAACGCAAGCCCACATATCGTTTTTGAACCTTTTAACTGCGTGATAGCGTCATGACACTTCTGACTCTCACCCTTACTCTGTTCCTGATAATGAATCCTCTCGGGAACATGAAGCACTTTTTGACCCTCCTGGAGGGATTAAAAGGTAGACGGCAGTGCTTTGTCATCACTCGTGAGATGATCTTAGCGCTCATCGCCATGTTTATCTTCTCCTTCTTTGGAGAGCATATTGCCGGTGCCTTTCATCTGAATCAAACGAGCATCTTTCTCAGCTCTGGCCTTATCCTTTTTCTAACGGCTATTAAAGTCCTCTTTCCTCCAAAAGATGATTATATTCCTCGCATTCATGGTGAAGAGCCTTTTCTCGTACCAATTGCTATTCCTATCATTGCCTCCCCGGCGCTCCTTGCTACGATTATGCTCTTCTCACAGACAGAGCCTCTCGTGTGGCCAATGATGGTGAGTATCTTAATGGCCTGGGGTGTCAGCATGCTCTTATTACTGGCTTCCCGTCCTATTCTAAAACTCATCGGACAGAATGGTCTCACGGCTATTGAACGCCTGATGGGAATGATTCTGATTCTCATTTCTGTCCAACGGTTCATGGAAGGAATCCTCCTCTTTATGGGAGAACAGCGATAACCTAAGAAAATCACCCTCATCGCCCCCTCCCCTAGAGGGGGCGATGATAAGAGGCTTTTGCAAAAGCCTCATAAGACCTAGCACCATGTCCCATCTTGTATTTCAGATCGCCTACGATGGCACTCACTATTTTGGCTGGCAAAAGACCGTTTATGGCCCTTCTATCGAGGAAGAGCTTGAGAAGGCACTGCAGCAGATATTCCAAGAGCATATTTCACTCCAGGCCGCTTCGCGAACAGATCGAGGTGTCCATGCTGAAGGACAAGTCGTCGACTGCACCACTTCAAAGCCATGTCCAGATCTCAACCGTCTGACAGTAAGCCTCAATCAGCTCCTTCCGTCTGATATCCGATGTCGAAGAGTCATCGCAGCGCCGAGCGCCGCTTTTCATCCAACCCTCGATGTTGTTCGAAAAGAATATCGCTATCTCATCGGCACTGGAAGTGTCCTGCTTCCTCATCACCGCCACACCCACTGGCATGTTCACCGTCCCTTCAACAGGTCACTTCTCGAAGCGTCTGCACAACTCTTTCTTGGTACTCATGATTTCCGCGGCCTGTGTAATCGACGTGCAGATCTTGATGAAGAGAATACGATTCGCACTGTCTTCTCCATCAATATCGATGAAGACAAGCAGAAGAATGAGGTCTCCATCTCGATTGAGGGAGACCATTTTCTCTATAAAATGGCCCGCAACATTGTGGGGACAATGATGTGGGCGGCACAAGAGAGACTCCCTCTTCTCACCATTCAAGCAGCCTTACAGACTCGCCAACGGTCATTAGCTGGCGTCACAGCGCCTGCATGCGGGTTATTTCTTGCCAATGTCTACTATCCAATGCCTCTTTTCTAAAAAGGGATAAGGGTCTGTAAATCCCTCGTCTCACGACTTCGTTGGTACGAGTCCAGCTGCCCCCATACATGTTTCTAAAGCCATTTCTTGGCCGTCTTGTTTTTGTTTCATTTAGCGTCATGTTAGAAATGGGTAAACGAAAGATTAAAGTCTAATGCCCTCCGGCTTGTTCCTACTCCGAATCGGCCTTGTTGCGTAAATCCATAAAAAATCTCTTTCATGGCTAGCTTCTAGCTTCTCAGAACGGAACCCACTCACCTTTGGGCATTCCTAATCTACTCATCTGATTCATCGCAAGACAGGCGGCCAAGACCTCTGCCTCTGGTTGGGCGTGTTCCTTGCCTTCAAAGATCCCCCAAATAGAGTTTTCAATCGAAACATCGCTGTCTCTGCCAACGATCGTCGATGATATCCCTTCAGTGTCTTCCAACAGCTCCGCGCATTTTCGTCCCCTCCTAACCCCGCAATTTCGGAAATGGCAGCGTTTCGATTCCGCATCCACGGATCGGATGATTTTTCCTGACAAACGGCATTTCTATGAGGAGGAATCAGGGGGTCGATTCCCGAACGTGCAAGTGTCCTATGGCATTCAAAGGTGTCGTATGCACCGTCCCCATATACCCTCTTGACCGAGGTCGGAATGAGAGGACTCATTCCTACCATCATAGAGCAATCTGCAACGTTATTTTCCGTAAGACACTGCATCACAATTTCGTGGGTGTCGGGGCAGAGAGCAAGATGGATTTTCCTCCACGTTCTTCGCTTGCTTTTTCCGTGTTGTCGCACCTTCCATTCGCCTTCACCGTAAACCTTGAGTCCTGTGGAGTCGAAAACAAGGTCTGTTGGCCGCTTTCGACTCAACCTTTTGATCTTGGCGCCCAAGCCAACACTTCGACGGCATATCCGAGTGTAGTGAGGAATGGGTATCGAAAGTCGAAGCAAGGATACAAGGGACATCAGGAATCCCTGAAGTGCCCTCAGAGGCAAATGAAACACCTCTCGAATGATCAAAGCCGAAAGAATGGCTTCGTCTGAGTATGTCCGAGGGCGGCCTTTCTCCTTTTTGCCGGAGGACTCCTCAAGCCAAGTTTCGATAGCATCTTCAGAGAACCAAACGGTCAAGCTTCCCCTTTGAACGAGGGATTTGTTATGCTCGGCCCAGTTGCGGATGCGATATTGGGAAGATCTTTTCATTGCTTGTCTCTTTTTTTGCCGTTAGACAGCAAAAAAATTAGACATTGGCAGTCTAAAGAGCAACCTCTATCCCATCCGCTTTTTCATTTACGCAACAACGCC
>CAINFV010000108.1 GCA_903848235.1 Chlamydiia bacterium
GAGACCGATTTCGCATTCGTTGTCTCTCATACTTCTTGCATTTATCATAGATGGCCTGCCTAGGCCGATCTATGATAAATGCAATTGTCTGAAAGACAACGCTCTGCGAACTCGGTGCCCAAAAAATGCTAAAGTCCAGTTGAAGGGCGATAGAACAATCAATGAGATCGCAAAAGAATATGGGGTCCACTTTACCGAAAGCTTACGAAAAGGACTTATGAAAAAAAACAAGGAATTACTCAAAGAATATGCCTTGGCAAACGAAGATGAAGGTCAAAAAGAAGTAAGCAAGGACTGGGAAACAACCATATCCGATGGGTTGGGAGTTGATTGATGACTGGTAATTTTCCCAAAAGAGGCAGCGTGTATTGGGTCTGCCTTGATCTCACAATAGGATCTGAACCCAAGAAAACGCGACCGTGTTTGGTCGTCTCCAATGACAGCGCCAATGAAGCTTCTGGTATTGTTATCGTCGCTCCGATCACTAGCAAGGCCAAGAAGATCTATTCTTTTGAAGTAGCGGTCGTGATTGTAGGGAAGAGCGGGAAGGTTATGCTCAATCAATGCCGCGCAATAGACAAGGCAAGGCTTGGGAAGAAGGAATGTCCCCTAGATTTCGAAGCGATGGAACAGGTCGATGAGGCTGTCAGAGTAGCATTTGGGATCGGATAACTACATTTTCAAACTCTAGTAGTGAATCACACCATTTTCGTCGGATCAGTAGCCTCATCAAAGACATCTTCTGGGACGCCAAGTCTGAGAGCTGCCTCTCTGAGGCTGATGTCTGTGTGGGAAGCGAGGAGCGTGATCTTTGCCGTTTTGTCATACCCAATTTTCTGGCTTAACGCCGTGGCAAGCATCAGGGACTGTTCGAGCATCTGCTTGATATGAGGCTCATTGGCCTTCATGCCCTTGAGGCATTTTTCTGTGAAATTCACCGATACGTCAGCGAGAAGATTGATCGATTCTAGACAGTTTTTGGCAATGACGGGCTTGTAGGTACTTAGCTCAAAATGCCCTTGGGTAGAGGCCAAGGTAATCGCTGTGTCATTACCAATGACCTGGCAGCACACCTGGGTGACGGCTTCACATTGTGTGGGGTTTATTTTCCCTGGCATGATTGACGAGCCTGGCTCATTTTCGGGGAGAAGCAGCTCTGAGAGGCCGCAGCGTGGGCCCGATGCCATGAGGCGAATGTCATTGGCAATTTTAAAAAGGGCGCATGCGGTTCGTTTTAAGACGCCGGAGAGCTCAACGGCCGTGTCATGGCAGGCAAGGGCTTCGAAGGGGTTGTCTGCTGGGCGGAAGGGAAGGCTATACTCGGCTTCAAGGTGGCCTATCGCTCGTTCTTTAAATCCAGCGGGGCAGTTGAGGCCTGTACCTACGGCCGTCCCTCCAAGAGCTAGTTCAAGGAGGCGTGTCATAACAGACTGGACGGCATCAATCGAATGTTCTATTTGTGCAGCGTAGCCTGAGAACTCTTGCCCCAAACGAATAGGCACTGCATCCATCATATGGGTTCTGCCGACTTTGATGATGGGGAAAAAGGTTTTTGCCTTTGAATCAAGGGCCGTATACAGGGTTTTTAGCGCTGGTATCAGTCGTCGGAAAATGGCTGCTGCAAAGGCGACGTGCATGGCCGTTGGGAAGGTGTCATTAGAAGACTGTGATTTGTTGACATCATCATTTGGATGGATTGGTGATTTGCTGCCCCGTGTTTTTCCAGCAAGCTCATTAGCACGATTGGCAATCACTTCGTTGACGTTCATGTTGGTCTGGGTGCCAGAGCCAGTCTGCCAGACAGTCAGAGGAAATTCTGTGTCGAGGTCCTCAGGAGTTAGCGACTGGATAGCGCGGATGATCAGCTCCTTTTTCCCTTCATCCAAAACGTTTAGCTCGCTATTGGCAAGGGCTGAGGCATGTTTAATGGAGATGAGGGCTGAGATGATTTCCTTCGGAATTGTATGCCCTCCGATGCGAAAGTTCATCAGTGACCGTTGGGTCTGCGCCCCCCAGAGGTGTTCTTCTGGAACCTCTACCGTGCCTAGAGAGTCACTCTCCTGTCGCATCTTTTCCATATACCCTGCTCCTTGTCTGTTTCTTCTGAAGTACACGTTTTCTGTTTTTTTTGCCAAATATACCGGTGACAATTGAAAGTTGGATACATTCCGAAGAAAAAGTCCGCAGATTCGATCGGCAAAATCAGACCTGCTACTGGAAGTAGGGGTTGTTTTTGCCGACTCGAAGATGCGGATTTTTTCGATGGAAGGTATCCAACTTTCAAGTGGAAGCGGTATTTACCAAAACAATAGGTGAGAAGTGTTGGGTTGCTCCCAGTATTGCTGACTTGTTATAATGTGCGGCATAAACGATAAACTTATTAATTAATTGACGCGCAAAAAAGCAAAAGGATTGTTTATATGTCTGCTGTTTCTAATGTTCA
>CAINFV010000109.1 GCA_903848235.1 Chlamydiia bacterium
CCTAGGCAGGCCATCTATGATAAATGCAAGAAGTATGAGAGACAACGAATGCGAAATCGGTCTCAAAAAATGCTAATGTCCAGTTGAGGTTTTTTATCGCGGAAAAAGCTCGAGATTTGACCATCAAAAAACATCCCATTGTACTATTGGATGTTTTTTGATGGATCAAAGATCGAGTCTTTAACGCGGCAAAAAACTCCAACTTTCAAGTGGAAGCGGTATAGTTCCACGGTGACCAGCTTTCACTGGACTTTACCTCATCCTTGTGCTGTTGAAGCTTGATAGTCATAAGGGTGGGAGCGTCCAAATGGTTTTTAAGGACGTACCTGCCATAACTCCTGTCTTTCTGGCGCTAAAACTCTTATTATGTTATGTTGCAAGAGTGTAGTTTGCTAATTATTTACATGTAGATTCAAGTTTTCGGCTCTTCTGTTAGAGCAACATGGATCTTAAAGAGTTGTTTTTTCAGATGAATCAACGTACAAGAGAATCTCGTTGCGTATCGTTCGCAACAGCCACCTCCTACCCAATTAAAGAAGTCGCGCGGGTCTTCCGTGCCAATCACCAAGTCTCCTTCTTTCGAGACATCATTTATGTCGGCCATGGAGAAGATGAACAGGGTTCTGAGACCGGAGCCTTTGTCTTCGGATATGGAACGGTTGTGATGTGGGGACTTTCCTCAGAGGAAGAAAAAGAGGTCCTATCTACGCTAAAAATGTACGAGGAAGGCTCGTATGACGTTCCAGAAAAAGAGATCATGGCCTATAGCTATGGCAACAAGGGAGCTGTCATCGACGATCGTATTATCCTCCCCTCACCGCATTTTAATGTAAAGCTTGCCTTCTCCCATGGTCTTGCCCAATCCGTCAAACTGTCGGTCTTTGAAGGGATCGTCAAGAAAACCATCGACACCACGCGATCAATTCCAGAGCAGCTCTCAAAGTACGGAAGGATCCCTCTGTCGAAAAAAGAAATACAGCGCAAGATGGGAGAGCTTTTCATCGAGCGAAGCTCTATCAACCTCCATTTCGATGTCCTTGATATTCCTGAATATTTCTGGGAACATGCGGATCTAGAGCCTCTCTATGCGATGATCGCAACACATCTTGACCTTGAAACCCGTGTTGAAGTATTAAATCGGCGACTCGATGTCATCCATGACCTTTTTGAGGTCTTAGGAAATGAACTCAATCATCAACACGCAAGCCGGCTTGAATGGATCATCATCATACTCATCTTAATCGAGGTTGCCCTCTCTCTTCTCAGAGATTTTGTGTAACTTTCGTGAAGCGTCCTCTTTTTTGCCTGATCAAACTCTACCAAAAGGCCATCAGGCCTTTGGTAGGGCCTTGCTGTCGCTTTTATCCTAGCTGCTCTAACTACGCCACAGAGGCACTGACAGAACACTCGTTTCTCAAGGCTTTGTGGCTGATCACCAAACGGCTGCTCAAGTGTTCTGCATGGTCGCGCGGAGGGATCGATCTTGTGCCAAAAGCTTAGCGTAGTACATCCGATCAAGAAAAACAGTGCCAACGCAAGAATTTTTCGCCAGCTCCTAAGTCGCTGAAAAACTCGAGTTATTGTTGCGTTTTAATCCAGTCAATGCAAAATCCAATTTTAACCTTGGTTTTAAAATAGGAGATTTACGCATGGCAGAGGTACCAGCAGCAATTAGTATTAGTTCTTTTGACGATTTGTACAAACATGTACAGAAAGACCATTCTTCCACAACCGGCGATAAACTTGTCGGAGTCTGTTTGGCGGCGATCCAAAAAGCAAAAAGCGAGGGGGGGGGGGCAGACTCGATCGTCGCTCTTAGCAAACTTGTTGCTGAAGGGGCTGTATCCAAAAATTCTGAGCAAAAGGCCTTGGCTGAGAAGATAGCACGAGCTTTTTCTAAGACTACTATGTATGGAAATCAAACACATGATGTCAGAGATAATTTCAAAAAAGCCCTGACAGGCGGTGCTTTTATTTGGGCACAATTAAAGGAAATTTATCTCACTCCAAGAAATCTTTCCCGATATGGGGTCGATGAAAGCAAGAAACAAGAACGGTTAACCCAAGCGTGCCTCACATTAGTTTCGCCACCTGCCGGTACTGAGGAAGAGCCTATCGCTGCGCAGAGTTCGAAAATAAGTAAAGAAGCTAAGGAGGCTTTCATTAGTACTGTAACCGGAGAAGATGCCCCTATTTTTAGGGATCGCAAAGAAGCTGAAAAATTTTTAAATGATTTTTTAGCCGAGGCGGAGAAGTTAGAACTTGGATCTTTTTTTCACTTTGCTGACACAGGGAAAGTGGCTGTTGCTGAAATAAAATATAAGGCACTCGAGTCCGATCGTGAAGGCAGGGTTAAAGAAGATCTTCAAAGAAAAATAACGATTGTGAATCCGGTTAAGTTCGCGGAAGATGTATCAGGTGGGGTGACGGGAGTTGAAAACGTCGGTACTATCCTCGTCGCTACAGAAATACTTGCGCTTCCAACAGTTGAAGAAATCGAATCGGCAAAATTGACGTTCTTACAAAAATCGACACATACCGAATTAACTATTTTTACTAATCTAAATTACTATAAGAATGAGCACATTAAATATCTCATGAGGTACACTCTTTTCTCATTGAAACACGGGGCAGCTGGCGTAGACTTCGATTTTGCAAAAAAATTATTGGGCGCTTACAAAAGGTGTGTTGTCGATCCCTTTGATTATTACGGCTTCATGGAAACAAAAAGCAATGCACCAGGCGAATATGCAAGATCAGAGTTGTTACAGTTACTTGACGAAGTAGCACAATCGCCAAATAAAAAAATAACCGGCGAACAAGTGGTCGAGCTCAGAGAGATGATTGAGGCGAAGAATCCGGAAGTCGTCTCATACTTTCAGCAATAGCCTACAAAAACAACTTAAAAACGCATGAGCTGGACTGTTTTTTTCTTCCACAAAAGCCCCCCCCTCTCTTCAAGAGGGGGGCATTCACAAACAGCTTGTTGAGCAGCTTTTCAGCCCCCTTCCAACGGTGATTCCCCGGCTATTAGCCCAGGCTCATTAGCGCAAAAACGCACCTTAAAGTTTTCCAATAACGCTTTTTTATGCAACAAAACGCAGTTTTATTTCATATTTAAAAAAAACTATTAAATAATATCGCATAATAAAATTAAGAAATGGTTTGTGAAATATCGAGATAATGCAATAACGCCCACCGAGAGGACACTATTGGTCATAGGACGCGTATGCATGCCATCGGAATTTTCCACATTAAACCGGACTTTAGCATTTTTGGGGCCCCAAAAATGCTAAAGTCCAGTTGGAGCTACATAAAGCTGTAATTATCTTTACTTTAACGATTGATTTGTTTAAAATTATTTACAATCATTCAAGGCAATTTAAAAAAGGATACAATATGAGTTGTATAAGCAGAGACATGAGCGCAAGACGACCGGATTCTTCAATTCTGACTACTCAAAATCCCGCCTCACACAGCATTGGCCTCAACGTTTTAACGCAATGCGTGTCAAGCCATGTCTTATCAGGACTCTGTAAAATTGCTGGGTATGAGATCTTACGGCATGGATCAAGCTGGGCAAACTACAAATCCATTCTTAGATCCGGCGCAGATCCACGAAGAGGAGGAACGACAACAGACCAATCCGAAGGAAGGTATGAAATAGGCACACACTACACCACTCTTGCAGACGGCAGTGTAAAAATTACGGAAACGAAAACGCTAAAAACAAAGATCAGTCCCTCTGCCAAAGGCTCAAGAAATCACTTTTATGTATTCAGAGACAGTTTTTTGGGAATTGGGAAAAATGGCAAAAGAACATATCCCTGGATATTATCCACGATTGGAAAAAGATTTGGGCCTGTAATCCATAGTTACAATGCCTACGTAGCTGAATATGAGAAAACCAGCAAGGAAGAGGCGGGCACTCTGAAAAGGATTGCAGCTTTTGCAAAGGGTTTTTTTACGCCAAAAATTAAATTTATTTATTCGCTCGATGAGGTCAATGGCGATAACGGTAAAAATGGCCTTTTCGAAAATGACCCCGAGTACGGTGAAGAGGCCGCCTACCGAACTTCTCAACCCCTTCCAGCAGACAGAATTGGCCTACTAGGACTTTTAGCTCACGCTAATAAAAAACATGTCATAGAGCATGTAAAAGCTCACCCCGGTAGAGTAATTCTAGGAATAATACAACTATCCTGCGGGATTCTTTTTACAGCGGTTCCAGGATTAGGAGTGATCACGTAAGAGACTGTTCAGGAATACGTTGGACAAGCTCTAACGCTCTTCGCAAAAAAGACTCCTTTTTTCTTGAAGAGGAGTCTTTTACAAAATAATCAAGACAGACGATGGTGTCAGTGAGGGATCCTTAGGACTTTTCCTGGCGCCAATGTTGTCCCTTTCAGTCCATTGAGATATTTCAACTTCTCCACATCAACATTAAACCGTTTTGCAACAGACCATAGGGTATCCCCTTTCCGCACAGTATAGACACGATACGGCTGCAGCTGACGGGTGGCAACCCGCGTCGACACTTGGGAGGCAGGGGTTAAAGGCTTGGACGGCACAGGCTTTGGAAGTGGTTGTTTTGAGGAAACGGGGGCCTCCACCTTCTGAGGCGATATCTTCACCTCTTCACTTCTCTTCGCCACTATAGCTCCCACCTGCCCAACAGACTGCGAAGAAGCTTCCTTTGCAGGATGGGCCATCAGCTGAAGCCACTCTAGCACCTGATCTCTGTTCATTGAAGAAAGCGTTGGCATGCTCGCTGCACGGGCAAGATAGGCCTGCGAGGCCTGCCATACCGGCAGCTTCCTCTGGCCATGCAGCAGCCGCATCGCAAGGCGCACGCCAGCTTCGCTCTGTGGCGGTAGGTACGAATATAACAAAATGACTGTATCGTCGGACGCCTGGAGGACGGCGGCGTCAGCATAGCTGGAAGCTACCAGCTCAGCAAGAAATGACGAAGGGTGGCTAGAGAATAGCGAGACGACAAAAGGGCCTATTTCTTTTGGGTCAGTATGTGTATGCCCCCACTCCACAATCGCCGAAAAAGCGTCGCCGCCGAGATCTTTGCTAAAGATAAGAAGCTCTGCCTCTGATAGGGCACTAAAAACACGGGAGAAGGTCGTCCATTCATCAGTGCGGAAGAGAGCTGCCTTCATCAACTCCGGATCATTTCCTTCTTTGATCTTCCTCACAATGCCTTCTGCTGTGAGCGGAACGGCTGTCTCACGGACAAAAGCTTTTACAGCCTGTATCTCCCGAGCGCCGACATTTGAAAAAAGCTTCACAACACATGCCTTGCCATCAGGGCTCGACCATGAGAAAGCTGACATCGGCTGCGGCCATGCTCCTAGCGGGCGCAGAGGGTCTTCTACTTGATATCCGCGAGCTTTTAAGAGAGCCAGGGCAAGTTCTTGGAGGCGGTAGCCATTTGCAACGATTTTTTCATCGTCAAGAGTGCTGATGAGCTCCTCATCACTCTTCGAAAAGAGGTCCGTCAACTCAGCTTTGAGTGAATCTGATCGAGAAGTCTCTGGAAGGGTGGCGACGATAGGCTCTTTTGTCTCCACTTCAAACCACAAGACGCCATCTTGCATCTGAAATACGAGGAAGGCGATGAGCGCAACATTCACAGAGAAACTTGCAACGAGCAGCCATGTAAACCAACCTGCCCCCCCACTGCCCTTGGGTTCTAGGACCCTGTGATGCAATCCTAGATGGTCAAGCCGTGCTTCAGCGCTGTACGTCATACAACATTATTTCCACTCTCGTTATTGTTGCACCCACTATAGAACTGGCGTCTGGACAAAATTTTGCCATTTTTGACTCATGGCTCCTAGGATATCTGTGAGCCAATCTGCCTTACAGATAGCACACGACTATCAGCTGCAGCAAATTGACCTACATCTATCCTGGAAACACTTCGCCCAAAACGCCAAAATTTTGTCCAAACTTCAGTATAGAACGTCCGTACAAAATTTCGCTTCTGCTGAATTGGGAAAAAAAGAAGAGAGGTCACCTCAAGCCAAAAAAAACGTGGGGAGGCGGCCTCCCCACGATGATGAAGCTATGATGACAATGCTTTCGAAATCTCGTTAAGCTCGGCTGCCATGCCTGGCGGGAGATGCTCTCCGAACAAGGCAAAATACTCCCGCAAGTCTGCCATTTCACTCTTCCACCCCTCACGGTCCATCGGGAAAAGCGCTTTGTAGTCCGTTCCTTGCGGCAGCTCGAACGTCGATTGCTCTGGAATCAGTCCTACAGGGGTCTGAACAGCTTGTGCCGCCTTCTCAAGACGATTGAAAATCCATGCCAAGACACGCATGTTTTCTCCAAATCCAGGCCAGACAAACTTCCCTGCTGCGTCTTTGAGGAACCAGTTCACGTAGAATATAGCAGGCAGATGGTGGCCAGGCTTTTCCATCGACAGCCAATGGCGGAAGTAATCGCCCATGTTATAGCCGCAGAATGGCAGCATGGCGAAAGGATCATGGCGCACTTTCCCTACAACGCCTTTTGCAGCTGCCGTCGTCTCCGATGTCATAGCAGCACCATAAAAGACACCTTGTCTCCAGGAGGCTGCTTCACGGATAAGAGGGACAATAGACTGTCGGCGGCCGCCAAAAATAATGGCGCTGATCGGCACTCCTTGCGGATCATTCCAAGCACTGTCCAGTGATGGACACTGGCTGATAGGGGCCGTAAAACGAGCATTCGGATGCGCGGCAGGCTTACCGCTGCCTGCGACATAAGGCTCTCCTCGCCATGTCGTCAGCCCTTCTGGAGGAGTGTCGGTAAGCCCCTCCCACCATATGTCGCCATCTGTTGTAAGCCCAACGTTGGTGAAAATGCTGTTTTTCTGAAGAGTGCCAATAGCATTTTTATTGGTTTTCTCTGATGTCCCTGGAGCGACGCCAAAGCATCCAAACTCAGGGTTTACTGCTCGCAGCTCCCCTGCCTTATTCCAGAACATCCAAGCAATATCATCGCCAACGCATTCTGCCTTCCACCCTGGAAGCTTCGACTCTATCATGGCAAGATTTGTCTTCCCACATTGGCTTGGGAAAGAGGCTGCCATGTATCTCTTCTTGCCCTCTGGATTTGTCACGCCAAGGATTAGCATATGCTCGGCAAGCCACCCTTGATCTTTGGCCATCCATGAGGCAAGCCGAAGGGCATGGCATTTCTTACTCAGCAGAGCGTTGCCGCCGTATCCACTGCCATACGACCACACTTCCATCGTCTCCGGGAAATGAGCGATGATAGTGTCTTTGGGATTGCACGGCCAGCAGACATCTTTTTGCCCTGGGGACAGAGGCATGCCAACAGAATGAACGCACTGGACAAAAGGCTGTGTGCACGCTGCCTG
Source organism: Chlamydiia bacterium (assembly GCA_903848235.1). Classification (GTDB taxonomy): domain Bacteria; phylum Chlamydiota; class Chlamydiia; order Chlamydiales; family FEN-1388; genus CAINFV01. Next base: position 7,379 of record CAINFV010000109.1, read on the forward strand.
CACGACCTCTTTGGTAATTCTCGTCATGATCAGCATATTCACAACGACGTACGGCGAATCGGTGATTTCCACTCCAATACGGGCATAAGGAGAGCCTATGGGCCCCATGCAATAGGGCACCACATACATCGTTCTTCCTCGCATGCAGCCAGAGAACAGTGGGGTGACTCTGTCTTTACACTCTTTCGGAGACAGCCAGTTATTCGTAGGCCCTGCATCGATTTTATTCTCAGTGCAGATGAAGGTACGGTCCTCGACGCGAGCGACGTCATCAGGATTAGACCAGCTTAAGTAGCTATTGGGACGCTTCTTGGGATTTAAAGGAACACAGGTGCCATTCTTGACGAGAAGCCGATACAGCTTTTCTTCTTGGTCCTTAGAGCCATCGATAACCTCAACGGCATCAGGCTGCGTGAGCTTTTGAATTTCTTCTACCCACTTCTTCAATCCACCTGACAATTCTATCTGCGCCATGACGTAACCCCTCCTTGCTAATATCTAAATTCCCAATTCTTCAACGTGTTTTGGGGATAGGTATTGGAGAGACGTCGTACAGCAGACCTCTAGAACAGCTGCTAGGGCATGCCAATCAGACTTCGTCGTTTCTTGAATTTATCAAGATACTCCAATGCCTTTCCTGTCCCAAGACATACAGCTAATAGGGGGTTTGGAGCAATGATGACTGGAAGTCCGGTCTCTTTATTTAGAGCTTTATCAAGTCCTCGGATGAGGGCGCCACCTCCAGCAATCACCATTCCGCGCTCTACTAGATCAGCTGCCAACTCTGGCGGACACTTCTCTAGGGTGAGTTTCACAGAGTCGATGATCTGCTGAATAGGCTCTCCTAAGCACTCGCGGATTTCCACAGAGTTGATTCTTCGTGTGACAGGAAGTCCTGATACCTGGTCTCTTCCTTTGACTTCCATTTCCAATTCATGCTCGCCGAGAGGATAGGCGGAGCCGATGGCGATCTTAATTTCTTCAGCGGTCCTCGGACCTACCATGAGGTTATAGGTACGGCGCATGTAGTTGACGATACACTCATCGAACTCATCACCTGCGATACGAAGGGAGCGCGATTCTACAATACCGCCCAAAGAGATGATAGCAATCTCTGTCGTTCCACCTCCGATGTCGATGATCATACTAGCTGACGGCTCGTGGACAGGGAGGTCAACGCCAATAGCCGCTGCCATAGGCTCTTCTATTAGCAACACCTCCTGTGCACCGGCATGGAGGGCAGAATCTTCCACAGCCCTCTTCTCGACACCTGTAATCCCTGATGGCACTGCAATTAAGATGCGGGGGCGAAATAAGCTCCTCGCGGGTGTCACCCGACGGATAAGCGCTTTGAGCATGCCTTCTGCGATCTCGAAATCTGCGATGACACCATCTTTCATAGGGCGTACCGCATGAATTTTCCGTGGTGTCTTACCAAGCATCGCCTTCGCTCTATGGCCAACGGCTAACACCTCTCCTGTCAATGGATCTACGGCGACGACAGAGGGCTCTGCTAAGACAACACCCCTGCCTCTGACAAAGACAAGTGTGTTTGCCGTGCCAAGGTCAATCCCAATGTCGCTCGAAAAAACGCCTTTAAATCGCGCAATTTTCCGAGAGGAAAGACGGTACAGATCCATGAAGAAAGAGCGAGCTGTCATACATACCACCGGTTCGTATCAGAAAGCAGAATGCTCTGGTGATAAAGAAGATGATCATGCCTGTCATTTCTTCTCTAACAACCATAAGCTATGGAGGCTTTTGCAAAACTGGCAAGAGCCTCTACGATAAGAAATTCACTTTATCTGTTTTTCTTGCCAATTTGCAAGTGTCACGTCTTTAGCAACCCAAGAACATCTTCCCACGTGAGCTTGGAAAGAACGTCGTCGTCAGTCTCAACAATGCCAGAGATCAGATCTTTTTTCTTCTCTTGCAACTCGATAATCTTTTCCTCGATCGTCCCCTTAGTAATAAGCTTATACGACGATACTTTGAGCTTTTGCCCCATTCGCCATACTCTGTCTGTAGCTTGGTTTTCGACCGCTGGATTCCACCACATATCATAGTGAATGACGCTATCTGCTCCTACCAAGTTCAAGCCATTGCCTCCAGCACGCAGGGAGACTAAAAAGACAGGGATTGATGGGTCTTCATTGAATTGATTTACCATGCTCAGGCGATTTTTTGTTGACCCATCCAGATATAAATGAGAGATGTTTTTCTGGATAAAATCTTCTTTGATGATGCCAAGCATCTTCGTGTACTGGCTAAAGACAACCGTCTTATGTCCTCCGCCGATGAGAATCTCTAGCAAATCTTGCAGCATCTCATACTTTGCAGAGCGCACTGGCGGCGCTTCCCCTTTTGTCACCAATGAGGGGTGGCAGCAGATTTGTTTGAGCCTGGTGAGTGTAGCAAGAACATGAAGGCGCGCCTTGTCAAACCCCTGGCGTTCTACTAAGTCAAGGAGCTCTTCCTTGGCTCTCTTCGCCGCCGTTTGATACATCGACTGTTGTTCATCATGGAGATAGCAATGATAGACGATATGTGAGATCGATGGCAGGTCGTCGAGGACATCCGGCTTCATGCGTCGCAATACAAAAGGTGCCACTCGTTTTTTAAGAATGTCGAACACCTTTTCACCATCTCGCACTGACGTTCGCATGTACATCTGTAAAAAGCGATCGTGAGACCCTAAAAATCCAGGCATCAGGAAGTCAAACAAACTCCACAGGTCTTCTAATGAGTTCTCAATTGGAGTGCCTGTCAACACAAGACGGTAGTCAGCGTTCAGCCGTTTCACAGAACGGGCGTTTCGTGTCTCTCGATTTTTTATCGCTTGCGCTTCATCCAATATCACGTAGGAGAATGAAAGAGGCTCAAAATACTCCAAGTCTCTTTGAATCAATCCATACGACGTGACGAAGACATCGACACTATTCTTCAAGCTTAAGAGCTTCCTTCTCTCTCCTGGGGCTCCGACAAAGGTAACCACCTTCAGCCCAGGCTCAAAACGGTTCAGCTCTTCCTTCCAGTTATCAACTAAAGAAGTTGGGCACACGATAAGAGAGGGAGATACCTTACACCCAGTATTATGAATCTCTGACAAGGCGCATATAGCCTGTATTGTCTTTCCAAGTCCCATATCATCGGCGAGGATGCCTCCGAGCCCAAAATCTCGAAGACGGCCTAGCCAGCGGATACCATCACGTTGATATGGATGCAAGACTCCTTTAAAGCGCGAAGGCAGAGGTGCTGCATTCTCTACTTTTGGATCTATAAGTGTCTTCTGCAGCTCTTTAATTCCTTTGCTGCATGAGATGGTGACCTGCCGTGCTATCGTCGCCCCTTCTTCAAGGCCAACGACACTCCACAGAGGGAGGTTCCACTCTCCATCCTTGAAAGAGGGAATAGCAAAGTCTTCGATAACGAGGCTGAGAGCTTCTACCTCCTCTTGCGGCAATATCAACAGCTTTTTGTTAAAAACCCCTTTCTCTGAGACTCCAAGTTCAATATAAGGCCGCCGAAAGCGTGCTGCATCAAGCACTTTTGACACGTCAAGGCCTGCCAGCGGTCCTGATGCTTTTAACCGACAGATAACAACCCCATGGCGCTCTCCTTCAGAAAACGTCAGGCAGATCTTTGATTGGCCAAAAAGAAAGCACCGTTTCATCGAATCGCTAAGCGTCCAGTCTACACCCTCTTTCATCGAGGGAAGTGTCTCACTGACAAAGTCAATGATGCGCTTCTCTGATTTTGTGACATAGCATCCTTCCTTATCATCGGGAGCCAGCCCCCAGAGCAGCTCTTGACTTAAGAGCAGCTCTTTCATGAGGTTTCTTGGGATCACGCATGAGCCTTGCGACAACATGCACACCTCAGCGATAGAATGCTCTTTACGAACCTCAGGAAGCTCTACCTTTCCGTAGCGGAAAGAGAGCTGGACGCTCAGCTCCCCGTCGTAGAGATCTGCCTGACAGACAGCGATGGGGTCGACGAAATACAGTGCCTGACGCATCTGTTCAAACGCTTCCGGCATGTGCACATCCCCCACTCTTTGCAGATGAGGGAGAGCATAGGAGACAAACGTTGGGAAAAGAGCTTCTGGAACAACGTAATGGTCTATTTCTGAGAGATCCACGGCCTGGCGAAAAGAAAAATGAGGGTCGAGAGGATAGTAGGTATCTTCTGACAAAACACCGGGAGGCGAGGCGATCACCAGTTTCACCCCTGCCAATGGCAATATGCCGTTTGGTAGCATAAAACTTGGTTTTATCACCAGTCTGCGATCTGACTCCTCCAGCATCTCGACAGAAAAATATGGGCGTACAGGAGTGGTAGCAAATTGCAATGGGCGGTCAAAAGAGCCAAGAAACAGGGAGATACGCGCCTGAAGAGGATTTTTGAGAAGCGTCGACGCACGGCTTAGGAGTGAGAAGAGAGCGCCTTGAGACAAAAACCCTACCTTTAAGGTCTTATCAGCTTTATCATGATATTCGAATTCTCGTCTGAAGAAATCGATCAGAGGAGAACACCCTTCTCCAAAAGACTCATCATCAAGAACAACGCGTTGACTTCCTAAGATTAAGGGTTCGAGCTGCTGCAAGGCAATGAGAAACGCCTTTGGCTGCTGGATAAAAACAGGCTTTGGGCGCCCTGTCAATTTGACAGCTAGCTGGATTTCTGTCAGACGGTTGTTCAACCCATTCCACTGGCCAATGAGAATCATCAACTCCCCGGTTTCTATCTTCTCATTCGCCTCTCGAAAGAGAGATGTCTGCGCCATCCACTCTCCAGCCTTAGAATAGTCAGCGACCAGCTGCCGCTCTTGCTCTTTCCGTGCCCGAGCTTTTAATCGCCGTTCCACCTCTCCTATCTCAGGGTCAGCAGCAGGTGATGCACCTCGCATCTTCCCAAGATGGGTTAAGAGCATTGAATGAAAATGCTCCTCGAGGAAGAACAGCAGGCAGGCGAGATGGAGACAGTCCACACTTTGTGTGCAGTCACAGGTAGAATAGGTAACTGTCGACTCAGAACGATCAACTTCAATGGAGCAGTCATGGGTATCTTGAAAATAACCTGTAACCTTTGCTTCAATGACAAATTGCTGAGCGGAATACGAAGCAATCCGTGCGCCAAGGCACCCTCCTTTCTCAAACAGCGCCTTTCCTTCCTTTAAGACTGCCGGACAAAATTCATGACGCATCTTTCGAAAGTTCAGAACGGATTCTGACACAACCTGGGTTCCCATTTCATTAACTCCACTGTTCTAATACAACCTCTCATCGCCTGGCTCACTACCCAGATGAGGACGGACTTTTCAAAAATCCAAAATCACGTCTATGTCCGCAATATCCTTTTCAGATATCCACCATGGTATCTTTTGAACTGGCTACTGGATCGGACAGTCTCATGCTTTCGCAAAAAGGCTAGATAAGCGCAACCTTATTGGTCGCTGCAGCGTTATTCGCAAAACTTTTTGATTTTCGCAAGAGAAAACATTATTTCTTTACACCCCTTCGAGAGCAATCATAAAAAAAGTTTTTTTCCGGAGGCTTTTGCAAAACGAGCAGCTGCGATATGCAAAGCTCCGGCGACGATGGAAAAGTTTATCTCGACGAGGCCAATAGCATTCGCTATTGGTAGAGATGGGTATTTTTACCCTTCCTGAGCAATTCATTTAGGAGTCAAGTTCAAGAATCGTTGCAGAAATTAGGCATCTCCTTGTACCCTTTACACGTCACTTGGCACCCGATATTGGGTGCTACTACGCGGGAGTAGCTCAGCTGGTAGAGCGTCAGCTTCCCAAGCTGAATGTCGCGAGTTCGAATCTCGTCTCCCGCTACGCGGGCGTAGCTCAGTGGTAGAGCATCACGTTGCCAACGTGATTGTCGTGGGTTCGATCCCCATCGCCCGCTTTTTTTTAAGCCTCGAATGGCTTGAGCAGACAGCCTCTCTCTTCAATCATTAAATGTGAGACTCTTACAGTGAACGACGAAAGTTCAGGGCGCCTTTTCTCAAATGACAATCTCTCGGTGCAATGCACCCACAGACCTGGGTGTGTCATTGAAATGGTCGTAAAAGCGACACCAGCAGCATGCCAAGCCTCCTATCAGAAGGCCCTCAGAGAGGTACGAAAAGAGATCTCTCTTCCTGGGTTTCGCAAAGGGCATGTCCCTGAGGAGATGCTCCACAAACACTTCGAACCTCAAGTCGATAAAAGAACGCAAAACCTAGTCGTCATGACAGCTTTTGATGAAGCCGTCCGCTTAGTTGGGCGTCAGCCATTTGCAAAAAACAGCGTACGCAAAAATGTCGTTCGAAAATTTTCTAAAGATACCGGCGCTGAGATCCTATTTGAATACGAAGCCTCGCCACAAGTGCCAGCGATAGAAATTGAGAGTTTGAGAATCGAGGCCATCTCGCCACAAATGCCCTCTGAACATGACGCAGAAGAATTTTACACTCGCTTACGATTTCTCTATTGCGAGAAAAAATCCATTGAAAATCATGCCGTCGTCGATGGCGATGCCGTAAAGGTAGAAATCACCCAAGCCCCGGACACAACGCCTAAAAACGGTGAGTTTTACGTGCATCACGGACTCCTCCCAGAATGGATGTATGTTGCGGTGATTGGAATGAATGCCGGTGAGGCAAAAGAGGTCACCCTCCCAACGACATCAGGGCAAGCGCAGCCCACGGTATGCGTTGTTAAGGTCGTAGAAGTCCTTGAATGCCTTCTTCCTGAAGAAAACGACTCTTTTGCTACGACAGTAGGAGCCACGTCGATCGACGATCTGAAGCAAAAGATTCTCATACGTTTAGAATACGATGCTAAAAACGCTGTCCAAGAGAAGATGCGTCGGCAGGTGAGAAACGAACTCATACGTTTATATGCCTTTGACCTCCCACAATCACTGGTAGAGGGTGAAACGGAAGCGCGTTTTCGCCCATATTGGGAAACAGTGTCAAAAGAGGCAAAAGCACCTGTTGACAAAGAAACGATGCGAAAGTCATTTCTCGAAGAGGTAAAGCGGCAGTTTACATGCTTCTTTCTATTCCAGCCTCTGTTTGCCAAGATCAAGCCGTCATATACCAATGCTGAACTTATGGACGAGCTGAACTATCAAGCATCAAAAGTTCCAGTCACCCAGTGCGTCCTCCACTCCAAATTAAAGGAAGAAGAAATCTTCGATCGTCTTCTCTCCAACATCATCATGCGTCAGTGTGAAGATTATTGCATTGAACAGCGCCTCGGCATTATGCGTCCGACATTAGCTCGTGAAGAGACGCACGAGAATCTCGAAGGTGTCAAAGAGTGTTCTTGCCACGACGAAGAGTGTGACGAATGCGGCGAAAACGAGCACACACATTGTTGCGAGTAAAGAATCAATTTTTTCTTTCCTGATTCTGAAGAAAAGAGTTACCATTCCTTTTGCGCGACTTTTGGGACTGTCCAAGAATTTATACCTCTTCTTGTTCAAGAAGAGGTATAAGTTGGACAGTCCCTAAGCTGGACTTTAGAACGAGAGGTATAATGAGCTCTACACCAGTGTCAAGCGATATACCAACCAGAACTTTCTCATGTCCCGCTCTTTGCCAATGGCAAGTGAATCGAGATCCATTACTTGATGATGACGTACCAATATACGAATTCGAGGAGTCTAGCTCAAATGGCTCTACAGACTCAGAAGACCATATGAGTGAGGCCGATAAAGCCTTGAGAGTGCCTAGACCAATTTATCAGCACAGTTCCGAAGAAACGTCTCCGCCCTTAGCGCCCATGGACATCGAAGGCCCACTTCCTTCCAAAATAGTTGATAGAAGAGGAGATCTTTTTGCTGAGGAACTCCATCGGAGGCTAGCCGATTCTCTCTTCCCGCCTGAAGGACAAGTAGGTGTAGAAAGAGAGAAAGGCGCCGAAGGCGATCAGATGTTGTCCGATGCGGAAATACTTCGTGCACAACACGAAGCGCAAGAAAGAGCTGCTCGGGATCAGGAGGCCTGCGAACGAGCCCATCAGCAGCATCTAGCAGAGACTCTACAAAACCAAGCACATGTCCACGGCAATGGCCACGTCTCATCCACAAATCCTTAGGGACTGGAGAAGGAAAATCCTTGCCCAGGAATTTAGATCTGATATTATATTGCTCATGAGGCTTTTGCAAAACCAGCTGGCGCGAGCAGAGTGTACCCGCTAGTTTTGCAAAAGGCTCCAAAAGCAACCATTTTCTGACCTAGACAGAGTTTGCATGTCGGGGAATGGCGAGTTGTAGATGGTTTTCATAACACTCATTACCATATTTACCTTTTTGACTTAGGGACCGATCATGGATAAACCTCTTCTTGCTTCTTCTCTCACACCTTATGTCATCGAAGACACCGCGCGCGGCGAACGGGTGATGGACATCTACTCCCGGCTTTTAAAAGACCGGATTATCTTCCTCGGCACTGACATCAACGATCACGTTGCTAACGTCGTCGTCGCTCAGCTGCTTTTCTTGAAGATGGAAGACCCAAAAAAAGATATCCACCTGTACATCAACAGCCCTGGTGGCTCAGTGACGGCAGGCCTTGCCATCTACGACACCATGGCTTCCATCGGATGCGCTGTAAACACCTACTGTATCGGCCAGGCGGCATCCATGGGCTCTCTTCTCCTGGCAGCAGGGACGCACGGAAAGCGCTTTGCCCTTCCCAATAGCCGGGTGATGATTCACCAGCCATGGGGCGGCATCGGCGGCACCTCAGCAGATGTCGAGCGCCAGGCAAAAGAGATCATCTATATGAAACGCCGCCTCGCGCAGATCCTTGCCGACAGCTGCAACCAGCCTCTCGATAAGATTCTCGAAGATACAGAACGGGACTTTTTCATGAGTGCTGAAGAGTCCGTTGCCTATGGACTGACAGACTCTGTATTAGTTTCTAAGAAAAAAGAAGGCACGCCTTCATAACCCATAAGATACGCCTGTGTTCACCAAAGAAACTGCTAGCTGCTCTTTTTGTGGTCGCCCCGAAGAAGCGGTAGAAAAGCTCATCGCGGGTCCTAATGCCTATATCTGTGAGAGATGTGTTGATCTCTGCAGTGGTATACTCGAAAAGCGCCCTAAGGCATCACCCTCGCCAAAACGTGAACTGAAAATACTGAAGCCCAGAGATATAAAGGCAAAATTCGACGAGTATGTCATCGGCCAGGAATCGGCAAAAAGAATCATTTCCGTCGCTGTGTATAATCACTATAAGCGGATTTCAGAGGCAGCGAAGACGAAGGGCGTCGAATTTAACAAATCAAACGTCCTTCTCTTTGGCCCCACAGGATCTGGAAAGACGCTCATCGCAAAAACACTGGCTCAGATGCTAGATGTCCCCTTTGCAATCGCAGATGCCACTACCCTCACTGAAGCTGGCTATGTCGGCGAAGATGTCGAGAATATTATCCTCCGTCTTCTTCAAAACGCAGATTTTGACGTCGAACGCGCAGAACGGGGTATTATCTATATTGATGAGATCGACAAGATTCATCGCACCACATCGAACGTCTCTATCACCCGTGACGTCTCCGGGGAGGGCGTCCAGCAGGCGCTTCTCAAAATCGTCGAGGGGACGGTGGCGAATGTCCCGCCAAAAGGCGGGAGAAAGCACCCGAACCAAGAATATATCAAAATTAACACCGACAACATTCTTTTCATCGCCGGTGGGGCTTTTGTCGGTCTTGACAAAATCATCGCCAAGCGTCTTGGACATTCGACCATTGGATTTAACGCCGAGGAGAGCGCTTCCATCCACGAACACGACAAGCTTCTTGCAAAAGTAGAGCCGGAAGACTTCATTCAATTCGGGATGATCCCTGAGTTTATAGGACGCTTTAACTGCATTGCAAACTGCAATGAACTCTCACAGGCGGATCTTGTCAGCATCCTTGTTGAGCCAAAAAACGCTGTTGTAAAGCAATTTCAAGCTCTCTTCTCTTTGGAAAATGTAAATCTCGACTTTACGCGTGACGCCCTCGAAGCCATTGCGCAACGTGCGCATGACGCAGGGACAGGAGCTCGTGCTCTGCGGATGATTCTCGAGTCTACCATGCAGGACCTGATGTTTGAGGTGCCAACCGACCCCTCCATCCGTGAGATCCTCGTTGACAAAGAGGTCATTCTCAATGGTGAAGCGCCAAAAGTTCTCCGCGATAAGTCTGCGTAGCCTTTGTGTCGAATTGGGTATACTCGTCGCTTCACACTCGGCAGTATATTTCAATAGTTTTTTCCATTTTCCTCAATAAATATTGACGAAAAATCTCCAATTTAACCTGGCTCCAAAAAATACATGATATTTTTTGACCAGCCCATTTGTTATAAAACTTTTATTATACTATAATACCAAGTAGAGGGTGATGAAAGATTAAGGGCCATTCCTTATGGGGGGAAACCTCGAGGAAGCCACCCTTCTAATTATAAGGAGAGCGAATATGAGCTCATCTACTTCAGGCGTTCAAGCGTCTAACCAGACAATGGTTACATTCCTTACACAGACCTCTCCCACTGATCAACCGGTGACACAGCAGAGAGTTTTTGATTTTGAAATCACACGGGAAGCTCAGACGTATTATGAGAATCAGATGTCAATCATCCAGTATGCCCTGCTCGATGGCCGTGCGTGGGATCCAACAACTGGAGTTGGCGGAACACTGACCCCACAACAGGCACTCGACACCGTGCGAGCTGCCGTTGCAGCTCTGAACAGCTGGTCTAAGTATAAATATGTCGATGCAAATGGGCGTCAACAGGAGAGTTCATGGGATCCATTAACGGCTCCCTTCACAACAGCGTCGACGATGAGCCGGTATATGGCCCAAGGGCTTGACACCCTTATCCGAACGATGAACGCGGCAGGGATTAATCCTCTCCAAGTCTTACCTGACTACCCCTCTTGGGGAACTGCTCTTGTTACGATTCGAAGTGATGATCTATCAACTTCCCCCATCTACAATATTCGTTCTGTCTTATCCACTGCCTTGTCAGCAGCGGCCAACGCAGTAATCGCCGGCGACTCCTCGACACAATCCCAGTCTATCCAGCAACTGCTGATGGTCGATTACGTAGCAAGTGGAAATGAGATATTGTATGGAGAAATGAACCAGCTGCAGACAGCAGTGAATTTAAACCAACAGATCCTCTCCTACCTCAACTCACTACAAGACCTCATGAACCAAAAAGACCCGCAGCACTTCTTGATGAACTTGCAACAGTTGAACTCAACATCGCCAAACTACGCACAATTTGAAAAGGAAACCTTTGGCGATCAAATCCTGGGGACGACACCTAAGTTCACGGACGCAACACTTTCAAATTATGTCGCCCTCATGGCGATTCAAACTGCCGGTCTTGATCCGACTGATCCTTTGGTCCTCGCCCAATATAATCTCATCTCCAATGACACACAGTTCCTCAGCCTCTGCGGTGCATTGACGGACACCTCTTCAGGATCGGCCATACTGGATGCGGCAAACACGCAAAACTATACAATAATTCCAACGGATATCGCAACTAAGTACAACTTAACCGCGGCCGAACAAACAGCCGTTCTTGCGTACATGAGCGGCCAGACTCCTTATCCAGCAGGAGCAACATCTGTCGATGTTCTTCTAGTGCTTCAAACGGCAGGCCTTGATCCTACTGATCCTGCTATCCAGACTGAATTTGGCCTCACATCTCAGGATGTGAGTGATTACGCGATCATCCTGACGATTCAGGATGCTGGGCTTGATCCGACAGATGCGACTGTTCAAGCAACGTATAATTTGATTCCACGAACCGTTGCCACCTCATTCTACAGCCTCTGCCAAACATTGACGGACGCCTCTTCTGGAACCGCCATACTAAACGTTGCAAACACGCAAGGCTTTACAATAATTCCACCGACTATCGCTGCCCTGTACGGCTTAAATGCAGACAAACAAGCAGCCATTCTTGCGTACATGAGCACTGGAACAATTTCTTCTGACCTCACATACGCTGATGCCAATCCATATCCATTAGGGGCGACCTCCGTTGCTGTGCTCTTAAGCCTTCATGCGGCAGGCCTTGACCCCACCAGTTCCGCTATCCAGAGTGAATTTGGCCTTACATCCCAGGATGTGAGCGATTACGCAATCATCCAGACGATTCTGACCGCAGGGCTTGATCCGACAGATGAGACTGTTCAAACAGAATATGGCCTTGTCTCACGATCCGTCGCAGCAAATGGAACATCACCGCAAGCACTTGTCGACATTGTAACAGGGAAATTCGAGAATAGCGGTAGTGGCCTACAACAGATCATCGACAACCTCACTGCCCTCATCGCAAAAGCACAACAGTACGTAGACCCACAAAGTGGGGCCTCTGTTGTCTCTGAATTACAGCGCATATTACTTGACTTTCAGGGTGCTGGCTCCATTCAGACATGGGTTACAAACTTCGCCAATCAAAACGAAGGCGCCTACCAAGCACATTTAAACAACGGTATCACAGCCTCCCAGGCATTGAACGATACTGAACGCGAACAGCTCCAACAGGTGATGTTCGTCTATCAAGAGTTCTACCAATCTGCAACAAGCATGTTGAGCTCTTTGAACCAGTTGCTGCAAAGCATCGCGTCGAACATTAGCTCGCAGTAATAACTTTTCTCCTCTCTTACTTGGAGGATTACGTATGAGCATCGAGACTTCCGACATCTTTCTCGACCCATTCTATGCAAAAACGTTAACACAGTATGGTGGCGATACTATCCCTATCGACGCCCTCGTATGGCAGAAGTTTGTCGGAATTAATAACATTGACGTCTCACAGCCGCTGACAGACGCACAAAAAGATGCTTTTAAAGCATTTCTACAACGCTATCTAGCCTGGGGATTAACCGTCGATGACCTCACTGGCACCGCCATACAGCCTTCATCGTCTAACTACCAATCGTGCTACGTCCTTGCCGCAAGCCTTTTCCCAGGCATCACCGCCGTTGAAATGAAAGATATCTGGAATGGCTTCTTAAAGAAATTTTCTCTCGATAGCCGCCAAATAAAATCCCAAGATCTTTCGGCGCTCTTCACGAACTATCTAAAGACCCTGTATGACAATCTCAATGCCTATGAAGCTCTCTCTCCAAGCCAACAAACTCCTGAACGATCTCCAGATGAAGTCTATCAAATAGCTCTATGGAACAGATTTTTAGAGGTCTATGGGTATTCAGCTCGAGATACAAGCACGAAGGCTCTTAAAGAGCAATTTTGCGCCTTCGTCCGGCAGTATACGAATTGGCATGTAGACCTTACG
>CAINFV010000110.1 GCA_903848235.1 Chlamydiia bacterium
ATTCGACCATCACTTCTTTCTATGCAAAGCCTTCTGATTTCGAACGTGAAACAGCTTTAAAAGGTTTGAGAGAAACCTTGACAACAGTTGGTGGTTCTACAAAAGGTGAGTTCTCCGGGATGACGTATAGTCCTATTACTGCTCTCCAAAAACGGATTGATAGGGCTGTAGGGTTGATAGGGGGCGAGGAACAGATCACTCAGGAGGTCGATGATGTGGCTGCGGCTTTGATGCACACAATTGCCTCAGCTAAAGAGGCGGTTAGTGGGGACGTTCTGCGTGCCCCCTTGCCGACCAAGGGAGCGATCCGCTCTGAGATGATAGGAAGAGTGGCAATTATTGTATCACAACAACTCATTCAATCAACTGCTCTCAAGCTCAAGGAAGAACTGAAAAGAACATCAAGAGATCAGAAAACCTGCAACGAACTTCTTGTCAATCTTGGCCTGTATCTTGATAATTTTGTGAATGTTTTTGGACCAAATTGTTTGTGGCTCGTAGGTTCTTTGCTTCAAGATATTGGGTTGTTTGCACCTGCATTTCTTGAAGTCGTTGCCCTCAATCAAAAAGCCGTTGCCCACAATCAAAAGCAATTGCTGTTTCATTTTCTATCCATGTGGAAGACGTTTGATTTTTCAGGGATGGATGATGTTGTGAAAATCGCTCTAAAACGGGCACAGCAAGGCGATGGCTTTGCACGACAATTGCTTACGGATGCCGCGAATATGCTGTCTGAGGCTGCAAGACAAGAGGTCGGGAAAATACCAGCACTGGAGATAGAACCACTTCTTCCAGCGCAAAATCCAGTCCAGAATGCCCTGGACATGTCGAAACTGCTTCTTCAAAAAGCAACCGACATTTGGAAAAAACTTGTTCCTTCACCTGATAAAATGGAGCTGGCTCGTGGATGGCTAGCATTGTATGAGGGAGAATTTAGACATCCGAAGAAGGAAGGGGAGAGAGATGTTTCTTTGTTGAATCAGTATATAGCAAAGAACTTTCAGGGCACGCCTCCGTTTTCACCGGAGGATATGCATCAGGCAATTCGTGATTCATTGAAATTCCTTGCCGATCAGCCAGATCTACCTCTCCTTGTAGCAATGGTGTGTGAGTATCCAGAAGACGCTCTTGCCTTGCATCCGATTCCTGTCACTAAGCAAAAACAAGATCTCGAAGAGCGTGCATTGGAATATTGCAAACAACTCATTGACCGTATTCACCGTGAGAGCGGTGAGAATAAATTAAGAGATACTGCTCACCTTAGTCGGGTTCGAGAGGCCCTTGAAAAGGTATTCCCACAGATTTCCCATGTTGTAGAAAGGGCGGCGCTTGAAGGTGCGGAGGTCGCTTCTGAAAAGGGCGTAGTTGGTCAGGTCGGCGCTAATCCAGCAAAAGCTTGGTTTGATGGCCGTGTCAAGGAGTGGGAGAATCACTCTACGAATGCTTTACAGGAAATTGCACAAGAAGGGGATGAGAGGAAGGCTATTGCTCTTGCTAAACGCTTAGAAAAAGAGCTTCTTGACATTCAGGGATTATTTCCAGATTCACCGGGAAGATTCAGGCTACCTGTCATAAAAGTTGCAAAAACTCTGGCAGATAAGCTGAATGAGGCAACAACTATAGCGCCTATCCAAGAGGCGGGGAGCAAATGCAAACGCTTTCTGAAAGTGATGCAGACCTTAGGCAAGAGTTACGACCAAGAGGCTCTCGATCAGTTTGCAAAGGTTTCTCTCGAGCAGAATGTTCTTAAAGTTCTAGTTGACGATCTCTTCGAAAAAATAGTCGCACAACTTCCTTTGGACACGCAAGAGAAATTGGAGGGGATAGATCGTGAGCTCCCTTCATTCGAAGCACTCGTTCGCATCTTTAAGCACACACGAAGTCATCTTCTCCCTGAATTAATTCAGAGGTACGGACAGACTATCGCACTGGGGCTGCTTGAAAATTCAAGGAAGGGTGGAGAAGGCGCTTCTTCAGAGTTCATGGACTCTTTTTTAAAGTGTGCTACGGCCCCTTTTGTTGGAGATATGTTGAAAGAGTGCTTTTCCGAATACGTCAGTCAGATTCTCAAAAAACTGCAAGACACTCACCCGTTAGAGGAGAGGATCGCCCTGTGGAATGCATTGTTTGACGATGCTCAGAGGAGATGGCCAACGGTGGGAAAGGATGAATTTGTATCGGCTGTCAGAGAGGCAATCGGTGCGCAGGACCTTCTACAAAATGTGATAAAAGAGCTTCGGGCAGACGCCGTACAAAAGTTGGAAAAGGGAGACTACAAGGGGGCTGAAGAGATAATGGAAAAAGCCTTTGCTTTAGCTTCGAATGCCAAAAGCCTTTTAGGGAAACTGGAGACAGCGCCTCTACCATTGCCATCTGAAAAAGCAGTTCAGTGGCCAGTAGCGTATGGCGAATTTCTTAGTTCAAAAATGGCATTAGAAGAAGTGTTTGGAGACGGATTGGAAGAGTTATATTTCTTTCAGCAGAGATGTATTTTTTTCCTGGGAAGCGACGTTACTGATCGTGTTTTAGAGAGTATGAATAGCTCTCTTCCTTGGGCTACAGTGAGAAGAGTCGTGCCGAAAGTGAGCGAAGAGATACAAAAAGCAGCCTTGGAAGGTAATGTAGAGGAGCTAGCGAAAATTCATCGAAAGTTCGAAGTTCTCATGAAAATCCTTGGG
>CAINFV010000111.1 GCA_903848235.1 Chlamydiia bacterium
ATTTTTTATCTTTTGGCTGATGAGTCGCTTGACGAACATTGGAGTTGATGCTTTTGAGATGGGAAGATCAATAGCACGATGTGCTGGGGATGGAAAAGGCTGCTAGTGCCAATCAATCTTGACGATATTATTTTTTTTAACTCCCTCTAAATTCCTCGTTTACTATGTCAACAATCAATTTTAACTTTCATTGGACCAACCACACCTTGAGATGAAGAAAACCTCACCAAGGGCATGCTGTGAAGATTTAGGGCCATCCCGGAGGTCTGCCGCAGCCCTATCTTTCTATCTCTGGACTTTTCGTCTCCCCAAACTATATGCCAAGGCTACAGATTCAATGGCGCATGTCAAGATCACTCGGTAACGCTCAAAATCCTTGAGTGTAATTCACTAGTGCATGTAGCGTGCTGATAAAAACCATGATGAGGACGGAGACCATGGACCCACTAATTTCAATAGAAGAGGCCTGCGCCTTGCTGAAGATGAGTAAGCCGGCCCTATATGGCTGTGTGCGACAGAAAAAGATACCTGCATTCAAGTTCCAACGACGGTGGAAGTTCCAGAGAGCGGCGCTTGAAAAATGGGTTGAACAGCAAATGGAAGAAAGCAATAAAACCATAAAGCAATAAGGGTTGCCATGAGCAGAAAGATTTGCGTGGCCCTATCCAAGGGTGGTGTTGCAAAAAGTTCAACTGCCGTTTCCATATCTCACGGATTGGCCATGGCAGGCAAGAAGGTGCTGCTCGTCGATACAGACGATCAAGGACAGGATGCTTTTCTTCTTGGGATACCTGCGCAGCACGGACTCGCTGACGTCATTGTTGAAGACATGTGTGCGGCTGATGCCATATGCAAAGCACGTGATAATTTATGGTTGCTTGCTGGAGGCAAGGCATTGGCTGGAGTCAAACGATCAATTGGAAGAAAAGATTTTGGGGCTGAGCAAACATTGTCTGATGCCCTTGCCCCATTAAAAGATCAGTTTGATTTCGTAATTATCGACACCTCGCCGAGTTGGGACACTCTGACAATCAACTCACTATTCTACTGCACCGAGGTGTTGACCCCAGTGAGCTTGGAAGTTTTGACATTGAATAGCCTTCTAGAGTTCTCTGAAAGGCTTAAGAGCGTCCAGGCATACAACAAAGGTCTCAAGCATTCGTATCTTGTTCCAACATTCTGGGATAGACGAGTGAAGAAATCGTCAGAAATCCTGGATCAACTCAAGAAGCATTATCCAAAACAGCTCTGTGACCCTATTCGATATTGTGTCCGCATCTCCGAATCTGCTGGCTTTGGCAAAACTATATATGAGTATGCCCCGTCATCGTCGGGAGCAAAAGATTACCAAAAAACTGTGCAAAGGATACTTAGTCATGAGTGACAGGCAGGCAACACCGGATGTTTTAGGACAGCTCATGTCAGGGAGCGCACTCGAGGAAGAAAGCAATAAAGCAATAAAGCCAGCAGTACAGCGAGCAATAAAGCAACCTCACCGTAAAGCAATAAATACAGCCAGCAATAAAGAGGTGACGGAAACTTCACCAATAGTGCGTTCTGTGAGCGCTGAAGGTCTAAAGGAAAAGGCAACGTTCAATCTCCCAATAAAGACACTTGAAGAGCTTGAGGACAAATGGATGGAGATTAGAAAAATGGCGGGGAATAAGCAGATATCGAAAACCTTGATCGTAGAGAAGGCCCTAGAGATGGCTTTTGAAGAATTTGACGGACAAAAGCAAGAAAGCAAGCTTTATTCCAAGCTTGCTAGCAATAATGCCATAAAGCAATAAATACATCGATAATGGGGAGACAATGCCAAAAAGCAACAAAAGCGTACCTGCAATAGTGCAAGAAGGCGACTTACTTCCACAAAAAGAATATGCCGATACCCTTGCAGGACTAAAAAAACAGATTCAGGAGAGCCAACTTAGGGCCATCACCTCAGTCAATAAGGAACTGGTCCGCCTATACTGGACAATTGGGAAGACGATCGTTGAGAGACAGAAAGGCGGTGGATGGGGCAGCAGCTTTATTGAAAAACTAGCGAAAGACCTCCAAAATTCTTTCCCAGGAGTAGAGGGTTTTTCTAGGGCAAATGTGTTCAGGATGAAGGCGTTCTTTTTGGCCTATGAAAAAGTCGCACAGGCTGCGCGACAATTTGATTCTCTACCAATTTTATGCATTCCCTGGGGCCACAATATACTCCTCCTGCAGAAGATAAAAAACGATAATGAGAGGCTCTGGTATGCCTCAAAAGCCATCGAGCATGGCTGGAGCAGATCGATGCTCGAAATATGGATAAAATCAGATCTCTACAATCGTGAGGGGAAGGCTATCACCAACTTTCAAAAGACCCTCCCAGCTTCACAGTCAGATTTAGCACAACAAGTTCTCAAAGACCCCTACAACTTCGACTTTCTCACTCTTCAAGAAGATCACCTTGAAAAAGACCTTGAGGATGGACTTGTAGGGCATATTCAGAAGTTTTTATTGGAACTTGGGCAAGGCTTTGCCTTCTTAGGAAGACAGTTTCCTATCACAGTGGATGGTGACACTTCCTATATCGACCTACTTTTCTATCACACGAAGCTCAGGGCATATATCGTCGTGGAACTCAAGGCCAGAGCGTTTAAGCCCGAAGACACAGGGCAGTTGAATTACTATCTATCAGCAGTAGACGACATGCTGAAGCACCCTACAGACACCCCGACCATAGGCATTTTGCTGTGTAAAACAAGGAGTAAGGTCAAGGCTGAGTATGCATTTAGACATATAGGGAGGCCTATTGGGATTGCAGAATACGAAACCATGTTGACGAAAGCATTGCCCAAGGACATGAAGTCCAATTTGCCGACCATTCAGGAAATTGAACAGGAACTTGAGAAAGGCCAGGATATGGCAAATTAAGCCCCTAATCTTACCCACATTGAACGATCGCATGCTTAGCGTCTTTTTAGACATATGATGACATCAATTCGCCAGAGGGCGAAACAGAAGCCTTCCTAGCCATTTCTCAAAAACAAGCATAGGGACGACAAGGGGATTGGCACTATAAAAATCGGAGCGCTAACATCGGCAGGTTGATGACCAAGGGCATCGAAAAATACCTAATAGGAGACACCAGTGACAACCAATACGAAAATAGACCCAGCGGAGCTTAACAGGAGCATCGAACCTGTCGAACTACTGGCCATTATTGGATATGCTAAGAGCCAGCATAAGGTGTCGGGGGATGAAATTAGGGACTTTTGCCCGATCCATAAAGGGGACAATCAACGGAGTCTGGCCATCAACAGGAAAAATCATTGCTACTTTTGTCATTCCTGCGAGGCTAAGGGGGACCTAATCGATCTATATATGAAAGCAAAGGGAATTGAAGACCTCTCAACAGCTATCGACGCGCTTGCACCACATTTCGCCCGCAACTTGCTCATTGATCCTTATCAAAATGAAATGTCAGCCCCACCTCAAAAAGAAACGCTACCCACTACTGACACCACCCCTATTTCTTCAGACGTCACAGATGATGCTCCCGACCCTATTGCTGTTGCTGCATGGGCTGAAGCCAGCGAGGAGGGAAAACATAAGTACTTTGACCAAAAGAAGGTAAAACCATGCCCCGGAATTAGATATGGGAATGATGAGAAGGCAAACTGGTCTGTCGTCGTTCCTTTCTACTCTATAGAAGGGAAAATTCAGGCCATTCAATATGTCAACGATGGGGGAAAGTTCTTTTTGAGTGGGACTCACAAAAAGGGCAACTTTTTCTCTCTTGGGAATATTGAAGACGGGAAGAAGGTATATGTCGCTGAAGGGTTAGCCACATCGATAACGATATGGGAGGCTTTGGAGAAGAAGCACCCGGTGATATCCGCAGGTGACGCCGGCAATGTACCAGCTGTTGTCGAAGGCCTTCGGAAGAAATATCCAAAGATTGAGATAGTTTTGGCCCTGGACAATGATGCCGCCGGCAAGAATGTCAAAGACAAGGTAGAGCCTCCATTCTCATACTGCATGCCATCGTTTGAAGGGCTCTCAATTCCAGAGAAACAAAAGGCAAAAGACTTTAATGATCTGGTGTCGATCTGCGGTCAATCTCTGGAGGATGTCAGGGGACAAATTCAACAAAGAGAAAACGATGTATTCTTCGAAAAGCTAGGAGACATCATTGATGATAATGCCTTCACAGACAAGCTTAAGGGCAGGACATACAATATCTTTGAGCGAGAGCATAAGAAATTATTTGCTGGAGGAGGGCTGGTAACAGGATTCGAAGCTATCGACGGGCAGATTCTATTTACTAAAGGAGACTTCGTTACCATCCAGGCGATGAGCAATCATGGTAAGTCTACATTTATGCTCCAATTGGCACATAAATTCGTGACAACCTCCGACAACGCCTCCAAAAAGCCAATGTGCGTATTCATCACCTATGAATCATCCCCTATCAGGATCGAGGAGAAGCTGATAAACATTATTAGCCATGATTGTGGAGAGGGAACGGCAATCCTATATGACAGGACCAGTGAGGAAAAGTATCTATATCCAAACTATAAAGATTTTCAGCAAAGCATTGTCGCCTATAACAGACTCCTATCTCAAAGAAATATTGAAATCCTAAAAAGAACTCCCCTTGAGAAGCTAGAGGAGATAGTGGTCCTTTATAAAAGAGCATTTCCCGACAGGATGCTGGTTCTCTTCCTAGATTATTTCCAAATCATAGATACAAATCTGGATTCTGATGGGTGGGAGCGAATTAAGGTAATCTCCCGCTACCTTGAAGCGCTGGCTATCACGAATGAAATACTGATTGTAACAGCCTCCCAGGTCAACGACAGAAGACAAACGAGGGAGGGGAGAGACCTTTACAACTCATCCACCACAGTACTTGACATTTTAAACCACTCACACGTATGCCTCAAGGCAAATCAAGATACCGAGAAGCTATTCAAAGACAAGGTAGGAGGGGAATCGATCTGCACGATATCAGGCTTCAAGCAGAAGCATGGAGGAGATTTTGAACTGAAAGAACGATTCTTATTCAATGGGTACAGATTCAAAGAGAACACAGTAGATAAAGATAACAAGGGAAGAGTGCTAGCAACCGCGCAACAGCTGAAGGGCAAGAAATAGCAATGGCCAACAAAGAACAGAAATTCTCCTTCAACACACCAGAGACACTTTTAACAATCAGCGAAATCATAATCGCTGGCGATAACCCCGACATAGACCTGAGAGACCATATTGAAAAATCAGACAAAAAGATGAATGAGATAGCGCACCTTCCAGCCGATAAAAAACTCAAACTAGAAGAAGAGATAAACAAAGCCGCCACGCATGACACAGATGGGTATCACATTATGTTTAGCGATGTGGCAAAGGCAGTAGAAACAATACTCGCAGAGCCAAAATCTCAACTTTTACCAGCACTTTACAGAAACACAGACCCCTCCCAAGAGTTTGCAGTAAGCAGGTGGGTAGCAGACAGGATGTATCGTCTACCCTCACTTCTAGGAACGACAACGCTACAGCCATTAAATCCAGGAAACTATCTAGTTTCTGCAGAGCAAAAAGACTCGAGCGGAAATTCGATAAAGCTAGAGCACAGGTTTAAGGCAACATCTGATGAGGAGGCAAGAAAGCTATACAAAGAAATATCCACACAGCTAGCAGGCCCCCAGCAAAAAATATGGCTTGCCTGCTGGAAGCTGGGCTGTGAGCTCGGAAGACACACATATCAATGTCGCCTAACAGATTTGATGAAGATCGCCCATCCCGACAGAGATGCGTGTTTTTCATCACAAGAAAAGCTTGAGTTTTTTGAGCATCTAAAGAGCCTAGAACAAACGAAATTTGTCTTCTCAAAGCCTCAAAAAAAGAAAAAAAGCGGAGACATCGTTTATCAAAAATTCGAGATTCCTCTATTGCAGATACCAGGAAGAATTGAAGAAGAAAAGGCAACATCCCCTGATGAACTTACAATCGTCCTCTTGAGCCTAGCTCCATACCCTGGAAAGATGGCGTTTGTTGGTACACCAATCAAGAATAGAACTCTCGAATTGCATTCCGACGACACGCAGCTGGCGACTTGGATACAAACTCGGGGAAGCCAAGTACCAAAACAAAAAAACATATCAGTAGATCTGGGATTTCTGTTCCAGCTTGCTGGATTGGAAAGAACGGCAGAATCGAATAAAAGTCACGCAAAGAAGCTACTGAAAAACAAGCTGCAAAGACTTGTTGAAAGAGGGATCCTTTCTGGGATGCCGAATAAGCTAGAAGAAAAGGTCTCTTTACCCATTCGATAGGACCTGGAGAATTTGCAATGAAAGGAGGGAGGCCGCCGGGGTTTAAGTTAGGGTTCGCCGGGGTTTAAGTTAGGGTTCGCCGGGGTTTAAGTTAGGGTTCGCCGGGGTTTAAGTTAGGGTTTCTCCTCTAGAAACATGGTCATAAAGTTATAAAGATATAAAGATATAACAGAGCGGCCTAGTCGCCTGCTAACGCGGCGCCTGGCCTTCAAGAGCGACAGCTGCATCCCAACTCAAAATGAAAGCTTTTCTCAAGCCTTTCAATGAAAGATCTTTTTGAGGTGGAAGAATCAATCCTCGAAATAAAGACCCTCACATCCATATTCCTCAACTCATTCTATCGCCCCTTCCTGCCCCGATCTTTCTTTTGATGTGCGAATATTTGTTTTTTCCCAATAACGCCGTGGTGGTCATTTTTGAGGCCTTCCTGTTGATTTTTCAAAAAAAGACTTGTCATAAAGATGGAGAATATTTAATGTGAAGTTTGCGGGAATTGCGACTACTAGAGTTGCTGAAAGAGTATTTAATATTGAAGGATGGCGAATGACTTTAAAACAAAATGAAGAAAATGGGAAGGGAAGGAAAGAAAACCCTTTGATCGAAAGATTGCTGGAAATTCCTCAAGATCAAATGTTGACTCCAAAGGACCTTGTTGGCCTTGGCATTGGCCAATCTGAGACTAGGTTGTATCACATGAGGGTGAGAGGTGATGGTCCGGCCTACACGAAGATCCCCAGGCGGACGTATCTCTATGCTCCTGCTGATGTCGTATCTTGGCTTCGCTCTTGCCAAAGTGATCCATCATCATCCCAGTCAGGTGGGGCGAAATGAGTGTAATAACCCTGGAGGTGATAGATGTCGATCTGCAGCGGCTGTTGGAAGCGCACGCGGCACAAATGGATGAAATGTTGGACGCTCCTGAAGGATCCCAAGAGAGAGGGTGTTTTTTGAGCCGGTGTGAGTTCATCGCGGCGAAGATTAGGCGTGCGTTTAGGGCAAAGGATTTTGGCACTTCTTCGAATAATGTTTTTACTGATTAGTTTAGAATAAAAACAAAACATGTGAGATACAATTGTGGAGATTTCGAATTTTAAGAAAGTAAATAGTGGGTGTTTGATTTGTTGCTTTGATGTATCTATCCCTGAATGGGGGTTGACTATCGCAGAGTGCAAGCTCTTTGAAAAAGATGGGAGAAGGTGGGTTGGTCTCCCCAGTAAGCAGACTTCTGACAGGAGGTATGTCGAATTGGTGTCTTTGAGTAAGGAGATGAAGGCAAAGTTTGAGGTTTCGTGTTTGACGAAGCTGGCGTCGCTCCTTGCGCAGCATGAGACCCTTATCTCATCGTCCTCCGTACCTTTTTAATTAATTATTTGAATCCCTATCCATGTCGAGGTAGGATCAAGAAAAACAAAGTAAGGGAAAGATTTAATTATGGGTGATGTTAATAAAGATGTGAAGGCTGCGAATAGCGTGAAGGGAAGGGGAGGTAGACCAAAAATTGAGTTAGATGAGCGGCAGATTCGAGAGCTGGCATCAATGGGCTGCCCCCTGACTGAAATTGCCTCCGTGATGGGCGTTCACGTTGACACCATTCGGGATAATTACTCCAAAGCCATAGATGAGGGCAGGGAGTGTGGGAAAACATCGTTGAGGAGGGCCCAGTGGAAGTTGGCCCTCTCTGGTAATTCGCAGATGTTGATTTGGTTGGGGAGGTTTCATCTTAGTCAAAGGGAGGAGATCAATTTTACCTCATCCGAGCCTGAGGTGCGACAGTTGCTCGAGCAATGGGAAGTAGCAACGAAGAAGAAGAGTAGCTTTGACAGAGGTAGGGAAAACAATGTGATTGCAATGGGGAAATAGATCGCTAGTCAGTGAGTTTGACGTAAATATACCAGACAGCTGCCAGCGCCATGTCGATCATGAAATCTCGATTAAAAAATACCATGCACAAACCTTCAGGCTTATTTCAATATCTTTAGGAGTAATATCTTTTATCAGCGAATAAG
>CAINFV010000112.1 GCA_903848235.1 Chlamydiia bacterium
AACGATCCAGCGATACAGCACCCTTCGCCAAGAGATTGGCTGCCATGAAGTGGCAGATGAGTATTTAGGGAGGTTCATCGCCGCCTTTCTTACCCTTCCCCCTGAATTTGGAACCACCGTTGGCGGGGCAGACGCCTACGCGCTTGATGGAAGCTACGAAATTTTTATGAACATAGAAGCCTGCAAGACCACCGAAGAGAATGACGCGCCTGAAAAGCAAGTTCAGAAAAAAGCGGCTCTTGTCGCTATTACCATCACTGTACATCCTATTGGCAATGACAGCATCTCTGCTTCTCGCTCGACAAAACTCTGCCTCAGCCAGGAGGTGTCATGACAAAGAGACGGCGACACAGCTTTCTGCTCATTGAGGCCCTCACAGCATCTGCTCTAACGATTCTGACCATGTTAGCCTGCATCAGTCTCTTTTTCTTCTTGTGGAAAGCCTCTTTGCGGCAGCAAAGCGATCTAGAAAAAGACAGCCTGCGATGGCGTCGTATTTCCTCCCTTCGCTGGACATTGAGCCGTATAAGGCGCGATCATCCAGAAGACCCTTTTATCGTAGAGTCGACGAACGGAACGCCCTCTCGCCTTATCTTTGTCTTTGACCACGGCGTGCATGTCAATCCGCAGCTTGCAAATCTGGATCTTGCCCAGCTATACGTAGATCCTGATAAAGGACTTGTCCTAGTGACACGCTCTCATCCAAAACGCACGGAGATAGGACAGGAAGAAGAAGTCGCTTCTGTTATCTGGCCAGGGGTGAAGAATATTCAGTGGCGTTTTGCCCTGCGTCCTCAAGACAGGGCGGATAAGGCTGGAGTCGAGCAATATCTCCAAGACAACTGGATATCAACCTGGCGGCCTGACTGGACAGGGCTGCCAGCTGTTATTCAAGCTACTATCGAAGACGAGCAGAATGAGCAGACTGTGGTAACCGCTGTCGTCTTGCAAGACATCGGCGCCATTATGCTGAAATAACATAGGTATTGGTAGATGGGTCTTCTTCCCTGGTCATTTGGCTTCTTGCTCATCATCTCCATTCTCTCGTGGTCAGCTGTCGTCCGTATGTCTGAGGAGACCTTAATTACGAAAACTATCGTCAGAACTGTCACACAACAGGCTGGGGAGCTTACTCGAAAAATATCCTCCGAATCTTCGGCAGCGTACAGAGCTCTGTGTACAAAAAATGGGGAAAAGCCTTCAGACGAAGACGAAGAGGAAGAAGAAGAAGAAGAGGAAGAAGACCCGAAGAAGCGGGAACAACGCCAGCCTTCGAAAAAAGCTTTTGGGCAAAAATCAAGGGCTCGTCTGACATCAAAACTGCATATCTCATCGCTCTTCACCAATGAGGATACGGGACAAAAGCCAACCCAAGAGAGGATTTTTCGTAACCTCCTGAAAGTGCTGTACGGTGAGCAGCCACTCTTTTCAGAGCATAGAAATAGCGAGGCACAACTTCAAGAGCTGTTTGAAGAAGTGCGCCTCAAAGCTCTCGAGTGGGGACCGAAGCTTCCCATGGGAAGAGCCTCCACGCTAGCTAACATTGAGCTTTCTGGATATAAAAAAGAAGATAAGCAATTTATCCTCTTTCTGATCCTCAAAGGTGGTGACGGAGAACTTTTTCGTGGCGCTCGCTGCCATATCCGCCCACTGTTGCCCTACATCAGCATGTCAAAGAAAGACTTCTGCATGAGTGTTTTTCTTGCTCCAGTTCCACTTCTAATGGCGCTTTTCGAAAACAATGATGTGGTAGAAAAGGTCGTGGAATATCGAGCGAATATCGTGAAAAAGATTCATGACGAAAAGGAGCGCTCTGCATTTTCTGAAGGAGATAAGGATAAAAAAGACATTCTCGACATTCTATCTGATGAATTTAAAAGCCAATTCGAGGCTTCCCTTCCCTCAGGTATAGAACCGCAGTACATCGATTTCCGCGTCAGCCGAACAACCCCAAAGAATTTTTTGTAACTTCAAGCCGGTCGGTTTAGGGACTGCAAAAAAAAATAGCATGTGCACATTGGGTGAGCAAGGTCGTTAAGATGACCGCCACAAGGCTCGTTTTCGTATCTGATAACAGTTTTTTGTTGACAGCCGCTTCTCAACTTTATTATTGTCCGCATAAACAGCAAGAAATAACCAAAGAGAGCAAGATGTCATGTTCTAATTCTGTCACAATTTTAGGACACTCCATTGACTTGCAACCGATTATTCTGGAGAGCACGAAGTGTCAAATAGGAGAATTACAGCTTGGCAATGTTATCAGGCTCGTGAAACTACAGGCCAAAGACGCAAGTGAGTACGACGTCGTAAAAATTTTGGCTGAGAATTTAAAAAGTCTCAATACAGAAACGAAACAGTCTCTTGCAGGGATTTTTCAGAAATGGCAAGGACTATCAAAAGCAAGTTACGGAACGAGAGTAGCGGTTCGTCTTGCACAAAAATCACTCAGAAATGAGGGTGAACAAAACAATTCAAAATTCAAGATTAAATTTCAGGAGTTTTTCAATACAATAAAACTATGGAGAATACGAAAGTGGGAGATAGCCATGTTCGTTGGTATCGAGAGCATCCTATCAAAACAAACTTCAGATAAGATAGGGCCACTGCAAAACGTGATCCCTCCAGAACACTTTAAAGATGAGGTGCTTGTCCTCAGTTCGAAAGTAGAAGCTTTTTTTAAAACAATAAAAGAAGATGAAGAAGCCCAGAAAGCACTAATAGAATCCACAAAGAAAGCAGAAGAGGAATTAAAGAAGACGGTTCTAGAAGCTCAAACGGCATTCAGTTCAGTTACAGATACGCTAACGCCAGTTAAAAGATCTGTAGAAAAGGCTTTGATGGAAGTCAAGGCTTTGGAGGCTAGGGCCCAAGCATTGAGCAAAAGCGCGTCCGAAGCTGCAGCAGAAGCACACATGGATGTGAAGGCAATAGAGGCTGCTGCAACACGAGCGGACAAGACTGCCAAAGAAATTATTTCCGATGCAAGGCCGGCTCAAGTGAGCACTATACAGGTTTTGGACGAGATCAAAGAAGCGCTAAAAACCGCAGAAGCGGCTTTTGCAGCAGGATCAGCGTCGGAAGCTTCAGTCAATCAAGCTATCGGTGCACAGCTATTATCGTCACAAAGAGAAGCCCAAAAAGCATTAGACGATGCTCGCCTGGTATTGGAACAGCTGGTTCTTGTAAAAGGCCAGATTGAAAAGACCGTCGCGACTGCGACTGCGGCGAGGGAGCAGTATCAGAAACGGCTTCGAACCGCAAAAGAAAAAGCCAAAATAGAAAAAGAATTAGAACTACAGCGTATGTATGAAGGCATATGTAGTGATGAAGGCATGCGCTCGAAACTCCCCCGCTGGAACGCGTTTGCCGGTATTGTTGCAGAAAAAGGAGAAGGGCTGTCGGATACTGACCTTGACTCTCGATTGCAGAACTTGGACAGCCTTTTCGGGCAGTTAACCCTTGCGTCCGAATATGCGCAACGCCTTTCCGCTTTATCTGAAAGGCAAGGGGAATCGGCGCCAACTGCATTGATGGCTCAGTTGATGGTTATGGGAAGGAGACCGCTACTGAAGAACGTTCTAGCAGCAACTTCTCACGACGACGTTGCGACTGCGCTAGATGAGTATGTGAAGAAATTTCTCGAGTCCCCAAATTCATCAGAGCATGGATTTTCCGTTTTGTTAGACCAATTCAAAGCTAGGGATGGTATTTCAGAAGAGGAATTCTTAGATTCCCTCGTACAAGTCATTCAGAAAAATAATCCAGACATTCTTATTTCGGCTATCCAGAAACAACTGGGAGAACAAACACCTCTTAAGCAGACATTTCTTACGAAGCTTAAAAAAACCTCAACCGTTGAGCTTTCGGATTTATCGTTTCGAAATGAAGATCTCTTGCGAGACACGTTGTTTAAAATGATTGTGTCTGCTCATCAAACACCTGACGGAACTGCTCTCTTCATTCAGGAGATCGGAGCAGCAGTTGCAGTGTCAGAAGATAGAAAGCAGCAGGTGGTATCGCTCCTTTCTTTCTTGTTCTCCTGGTTTCCCCAAGAATCAACGGAGATCAGAGAAGGAATTCGATCTTTTTCCAAAATATTCGAAGACCATTCCCGTGTCTCTACATGCGGCATCGACTCGAACGTCGCCAAGGCAATTACCTCATTAGCAGATGGACTTCACGTAGTCGGCGATGGGGAAAGCACCTATTGCCACTCAGCAAGTGTTCATATGGCACTTGTATTTCACGCCGCTCCTGATACCTCTAGTCACTTTTCATTTACGGACGAGGGGGTTACACGATCGAGAATTGCTCTTGAGTTGGGATTAGATAGGTTAAAGGAAGAAGGAGTTGCCAAAGACTCTTCTATCCATCCGTTTTTCGTAGGAACGGAATGGAATTTCATGGCCAGTGGATATGAGAATGTTATCGAGCTGATGGACAAAATGGCATGTATAAGCCGAGATCATCCAGGCGTTGTGTATATTCCAGGAAGCATTGGCTGGTTCGAGCCGTCTGTGAATCTGTGTTTTAACGTTCTTCCAATTTTTGAAAATGGTCGCCTTGTCGCACTGTATTCGAAAAGGCATGAAAAAATGGATATGTCTACAATCGCTGGTATATACAAAAAGGAAGAAGGCCAGCTTTACTGGGCAGCAAATAGATATCCAAAGGTTTTTGATGCATTCATACGAAATACCTTCGTCCTTGGCAACGGCCTTGCGGTTGGTACAGAGATTTGCAATGACCACGTATATGGTTCCGTAAAATCCGATTATGAACAAGAATCACCAAGCGGCCAGGGCCTAGACGTTCATATTGTAATGGCTCATGGAACGCAGCTCTCTCCTCATAAATTAGCTCTTCGACCATCTGCTGGCGGTGTTGGCTATATTGATCACTCAGACCGCTGCCAAACAACAGCCAGCCTCGTGAGGTGCAGTGGCAGTGGGAATGTATTGCAAGACCCACGCCAAACGATCAATGCAAGCAAGGACGCACTAGGAGGGTATGTCACTCATCAATGGGATGGAGGCGAAATTTCGCCTGTATTTTTGAAATTAGAAGAGTCTCTCACTTCGCGCCCTATTGAACAGAAGCCATCATGCCTTTTGAGAGCCATCGACCCGCCGGTGAACGTTCAGGAACTGATTGATTATGTTAAAGCGCATGCATCTACCCTTTATCCTAATCGGGAAAAACCAAAAGCATCATTTGGAACGGAGGACGATTTTTCTGCAGCGTTGACGAGCACCTTGACACGATATACCTTTGCCGATCAACAAGATGTCGATCTTTTTTTAGCCGCTCTACAACAAGACTTAGCATTGGAAAACTACCGCACGCAATTTTTGCAGTGCCTTTCCGCACTGCTGAATAGGCCCATTATACTCTATCCGGATCTTGCTTCTATTGACCGTCAAATCATTATGCCGGATCGTTCAAAACCGTTATCGATGCCGGAGAATGCCATTGAGTTATGCTTTTCATTTGCGGAGAAGAAATTTTATTGTCCATCATGGAAAGACTGCCCTGAATATTGTGAGATTCGAACGAAGTGCGAAGAGGTTGTTCAACATGAAAGCGGCGCAAAGACGCAAGAGGATTTCGAACGTATTTCTGTCAGCATCGGAGCCATACGGACCCGTGTGAAAGAAGTGAATTCGATTGCTGCTCGAAAAGCCTTTCTAGAATTTTCTGAAAAAATGGATGCGATTCAAAAAAGAATCGACACATCAATTGTTGAGAGAACCTTTCAAGGAATGGACCCCACCGTCGTCGGCTTTAACGACATCATTAAAACATTTCAACCCCGCAGGGAACCGAGCTGTACTTCGATAACTCAATGCCTTGAGGAATTTGCTACATTGCAACAATTTCAAGAGATGTACTCTCCTGCGCGAGGAATCTGGGTGGACACAGAATCAGGGAAACTCCAATGCAAATCTGTTGTTTTCAAACAGGATCCAAGTAAAATAACCGGCAAGCTTTTAGAATTACAGTTTCATCTCAGACCATTTTTGAGGTTGTTTCCGAAAGCAACACTGCAGAAAATGAAAGATTGTCTGATATCATTGCAAACTTCCTACCCGAAAAATCGTGGTATTCAGGATACCGTTAACGAATTCGTTGGTGAGATCAACCAAGTTCATGACGCCACCGCAGAGACTGTAAAAGAATAACATCTACAAGTTATTATTTTATACCCCTCCTTGTTCAAGAATCGGTATACATTGGATTTTAGAGAAGGTTCTTCGCAGCCAACTCTTTTTCTACGAGCTGTGCTGTTTGGGTAAAATACTCATCACCGCCAGCAGAATAACCATAATTTTCAATAAGCGCGCAGGCCCTTGCGAGGCCATCTTCCCCTGCTGCTGCAAATCGCTGTTCGAGCTCATACGAGGTCAACGATGGCATCTCGCCTGACATCACAAGATTCAACACATACACCAGCTTGGACCAGGGCACCATTCCACTTTGCTGAAGGGCTTTCACTTCTCGAAATACCATTCCTGGCGTGACGACGGGTATTACGGGTTGCAGCCCCCCCTTCACCTGCCACCACCTCAACAATTGAAAGGCACATGGCACACAGACGAGGATAAAACAGGTGGTGATAAAAGCATGGCGCCAGAAACCTTGCCAATACAGGGCTTCCAGCCCCCTCGCCTGATTGTGCGCCAACAGCTCATCTTCTACCTGCATATTCTGTGGTGTCGGCAAAAGCGCCTCTTCAGGAAATGGCAACAGCAGATCTGCTGCCGACAACTTCGGCACCACGATCTGAGCAACTGCCGGTGAAAAACTGGGAATCACGTATTGCTTTCCACCCCACCACATGACGCCAAGGGGTATTTCATATACACCAGCATTCAGCATACGCCCCCGTAGCGTCACCTGCCCATCTCTAACGTCATACTCTTCAAGATAATATGGCCATGGAAGAGGTCGAGAATAGACAAGCGACTGCAGGTAGAGTTTTACCGCTGGGTAGGCGGCCGGAGGGACAGAAACCTGTTTTTGAACCGAGAATAGCTGTCCTTCTTCCACCTTTACGCTTTCATCTCTAGCGCCAATGGCGCTGCCCGTCTGTGCTTCAGTAGAGCTAAGGAAAGCCATGCTGCAGAAGAACAGGCACCAGATTCCCCACGCAAGCGGCTTCATCTTCCACCTCGCTTCAACAGCTGGCAGCGACGTTCAAAAAAGGCACGGAGGGTCTTTGCAGGATCTTCCCCCTCTTTGAGGTCACAGAAGTCGATGTTATGATGCGACGTAAATCTGACAAGCTCTCTGCGCTGGTGTTCTAGCTGCCCTTGTATCTCTTCTCCTGATGCTCTGTCACACTTTGCAAGATGGCAGAGCCCTGTCTCTGGATCTTCAGCATATACCCATCCTACTGGCGGCGGCTGCTCTTCCCATCG
>CAINFV010000113.1 GCA_903848235.1 Chlamydiia bacterium
AATGAGGTGCATCAGAAGACCGATGATCACACTGAAGGATATTGCCCCAACTGCCCGGGCTACCCCTATTTCCATGCCTAATATTCGGGCAGTTAATATAATCGCTAAGATATTGATGGCAGGGCCGGAGTAGAGAAAGGCAGAGGCAGGCCCAAGTCCTGCGCCACGGGTCCAGATGCCTGCAAAGAGAGGCAATACC
This sequence comes from Chlamydiia bacterium, assembly GCA_903848235.1. Lineage (GTDB taxonomy): Bacteria > Chlamydiota > Chlamydiia > Chlamydiales > FEN-1388 > CAINFV01. The sequence continues at coordinate 200 of CAINFV010000113.1, forward strand.
GTGCAGGAGCACACTGCCAGAACCGTGCCGGACACTGAGGCAACCGGATAACAGATGTACTTCGGGGCTGCAGGCCCCAGGTACTTCATCACGCTTTCCTGGCTCACAAAAACCGCGATTGCTCCTGCTATGAAAAAGGCAGGCACAAGGCAAAGAAGCACGTGCTCCTGAGCGTACCACTTCACCAGATAAAAAGACTCCATGACGGCATTATCAAAGCGGGCGTTTCCTACCGGTATGTAATAACATCCAAGGAAGACCCCCATTATTATTGCCAGAGGTTTCCATTGGTCTTGCCAATAAGTTATCAGCCGACTTTCTCTCAAAATCTCTGTCAAAGGCCGGGAACTCGTAGCGAGCGGCTCATTACCGGCAAGAGTTTCAACTACACAAAGTTTCTTTTCTGAAGCCATTTTGTCCTCTTAATACGTTTTCGATTAAGAATTCTTCGAGGCTAGAGCACGACGTTAAACAGATAACCAACCAAGATAATGCCTACGGTCACAACTCCGATGAAGACTGCTATCAATCGAGGCTTAAGCACCTTGCGAAGAATGATCACTTCCGGTGTGGAAATTGCGATAACTGCCATCATGAAAGCCAGAACCGTTCCGAATGCTGCCCCTTTTGATAGAAGAGCCTGCACGACAGGGATGATTCCTGCCGCATTGCTGTACATCGGAACACCGATAAGCACTGCTACAGGAACAGCCCACCAGGCCTCTTTGCCCATTATACCGGCAAGGAAATTCTCAGGAACATATCCGTGGATTCCGGCTCCGACGGCAATGCCGATCGTCACATATGGCCAAACCTTCAGTACTATTTCCTTTACGGCATCGATACCGAATCGGATCCTCTCATTCCAGCTCATCTGTTCTTCTTCTATCTGGAGTTGCAGCGTCTCTGGTTTATTGGCAGTCAGCTCCAACACCCAATCTTCCAGATGCTTTTCCATGTGTAATCGACTTATGATAAAACCGGTAACCAAGGCAATAAACAGCCCTGTACCCATGTAAAGAATGGCCACCTTCCATCCAAACAGCCCAAGAAGAAGGACCAGGGCCACTTCATTTACCATGGGAGCAGATACGAGAAATGAGAAAGTTACACCCAGAGGTACACCCGCGGTGAGGAAGCCCATGAAAAGAGGTACAGCAGAGCATGAACAAAAGGGAGTAACAACGCCGAGTAAAGCTGCCAGAACGTGACCTGCGGACTCGCGGTTACCGGCAAGGATTCGGCGTGTCCTTTCCGGGGTAACGAACGATCGGATCACTCCCACGAAAAATACCACGAGAGTAAGGAGCAATAGCACCTTAGGAACTTCAAAAATAAAAAACTCTACGGTTGCTCCGAAATGCGTGCCCTCGTGGAGTTGCAGGATGTGGTAAGTAATAAAGCGAGAGAATGACAACAAATTATCATAAACCAGCCACCAGGCTGTCAGCAGAACCGTTCCGGAGAAGAGGTAAAAAAGCTTCTGGCGGTATGCATCGTCAAAAAAAGAAAGGCTCGTGGCTTCCTCCTGAGGCTGTGCTTCTAGTTCAAGCTGATGAACCGACTGCATCTCCAGCTCTGCGGTTCCTTTATCAATGTTCATGAAGTTCCCTCCGTTTAACTCTTGATCAGTCATTTTACTATTTGCCTAAAGCCTCAATTAAAGAGTTGCCGATGTGACTCGTCACCCAGATTCCTCTCAATGTCGCAGTCATAACCATAAGCTTTACGAGAGGATCAGGCCACCATGACCGCACGCTGGTCCTCAAGCCTCCTAATCACGACGCCTTCCACGCAGCGTGC
>CAINFV010000114.1 GCA_903848235.1 Chlamydiia bacterium
ACTCATCACTTGAGATGACCAGACGCTATTGCGAATTGGCTAATGTGGATATTAAGAAGGCCCATGCTATAGCCAGCCCCGTAGATAATCTCGCGATGGGAATGAAGCTAGCTGTAGCCCGCAACACCAAAGGCAAGAAGGTCAAAGAGCGTTAAGGTTAGATCAGCTATCTCCGGCAGCTTTTTTAATGACTGCGGACAGCGCCGTTTGAAGTGGGGCTGTTTGTTCCTTCAACTGCTGCGCATTGGCAACGATTCTGCCAATGCGCCCATCCTTGGCGTATTGGACAGACAGAGAACTGGTAACTTTCTCGCACTTCTCCATCTCATCTTTGGAGCCCATGGCAAGCATATATTCAGGGATCCCCTCAGGAACAAGTATCCAGTGTTTGGGGTCGTGTTCGAGAATTTCCAGGACTGGCTGCTTCTCCGATGCGTAATTGTCGAGGGCAAATTCATAAATGTACCTGGGCGTCGCGGTCAGATGCCCCTTTCCCCCTGTTGGGAGGTATTTGCTCAATGACAAACCAGTTGCAGCCTGGGACTTGCTCTGGATTTCACATACCATATTCCTGCACATACGAACAAAACCGGTTAGCGATTCCCGCCACCGGTCATAGGACCCAGACTCTGGTAAGAAGGCTGTCAGTCTGGCCATAAAAAGTGGGAAGGACTGATCCATCTCTACTGACAGCTTCACCATCAACTCACCACGATCCTTCCCCAAAGTTAGGCCCGCCTCGGAAATCTGAGGAGAACTGCCGGTGTCGGCAAGCCCACAGATAGACCAGTCCTTCGCACTGATATTCGACATGCTGCTCCGAAGCCGGACAGCTAGGTCCATGGTCTCCTGCTGTCTTAGGGATACAAGATGGTCCGTCCGGTAGTACCGAAGAATAATACCCGGCGTAATCCGCTCCACCTTCTGCAGAAGCTTTTTATCCAATTGGTCAGAAGTAAAAATGTCTAAACTTATCATTTCTTTGATAGCTGTCTCACTGCATACTTCAACCGCCATCGAGTAGGGTATTTGCTTAAACCAATTCTCCACCTTCCCTACTGTCGCCTTAGCACAATGCATTATGCCAGCCACATCATCATGATTGCAGCCAGTTCTAAGCAACACCAAGATTGCCAAACACTTATCGATGTCGGTTGGTGCTTCCACTGGAACTTCCCTCCCGAAAACTAAACAGAACCATAAAAAACTGACACTATGGCAGATTTGCTTTATTGTAAGAAGAAAAATTCCTTTTGTCCAATAAAAGAGAGCAAAGGAGCTACAGATGGCAAAGAAAACCGGGGCGATCATGACTCCGTTCCCGCCTCAAAATATAGATCGAAAGGCCCCGAACACTTAAAGGTAATGGTGGTATAGCTAATGACGTTAGACCATAAAATAGATGATTTCCTGGAGCAAGCCCTTGATAAGGCTGAGGCCGCTACTGCGTTAATTAATTTAATTGAGGGCTACCGCCTTTGTGCTCGCAGCGAGGGAATCAGCGATAACACTATCCTGCTTACAGGAAGAGCTGTGAGTTATCTTAATAATTTTCTGACGCGCTCTGGGCTGCCCACAAACGTTGAATCGATTGGTGTAAGCGAGATTCGAAGTTTCATTCTATATTTAAAGGAAGCCCAGCGCTTCGAATTTCATCCGCTCATTAAAAATCACGATAGAAAACTCACCGGACATACCATCAACTGTTACGTGCGTAGCATCAGCGCCTTCTGGAGCTGGCTAGCAAGGGAAGGATTCATAGACAGCAACCCATTCGCCAAAACAAAGATACCCAAAGCGCCTAGGAAGGTCATAACCCCATTTACCGGGGAACAAATTCAAAGCTTGATTCAAGAAATAGACACTTCCAGTACTGCCGGACTCAGGGCCTATGCAATAATTTTAACACTCTTGGACACAGGAATTAGATTAGGCGAGTTGACCGGCTTAAAAAAGGATGATGTCGATCTCAGAAATAAAACGCTCAAGGTCTTCGGGAAAGGGTCTAAA
>CAINFV010000115.1 GCA_903848235.1 Chlamydiia bacterium
GATAATCTTGCTGACGAATATCGACGGGACCTAATAGAACTGGTTACTAACGCGCTGTCTCATGGAGAGGGGTCAGAGGTAGTGGGAGAGGACATCGCTATGGCCGGAAAAGAAATCCACCATGATGATCTTGAAGTGCACGCCCTCGTTGAAGAATCCCCACCACCCCCAATTGACCCCATGCTATTACCTGAAGATGTTTTTTCTCATTTGAAAACCGTTTTCGCTGATCCCTTTCTATCGCCCATTTTGCCGGGTCCCTGGACAATCGAGTATCAAAAGCCGACTGTGGAAGGCGCTAGCGGAGAAGTTACATTCAAATTATCTGAATCAAAAACATATACGATGAAAGTAGACGGGATGGGAAACGTAAGCTCTGTTGCTTTAAACGGAAACTCCTGCGCGAAGAAGGGAGCAATAGCTGGTATACGAGCACTCATCAGCTTCCTCCGGGCGACCATCCCTGAAAAGGCTGCACAGAAGGAGTCCCCTACCGCCGAAGCAACTGCCGCTCCCAAAACGGAAGCGGAATTCCAAGCTGACAAGGCGTTTAAGTCAGAGCTGCTGTTACTGGGAAGAAGGGTTTTGGACTCAGGAATGACTGATAGGGAGTATTCTGGGGTCAGAGTTCATGTTGATCTAGTGGATGAGTATGGCGATGCCATTAACGTTGTCTTATCCGAAGGGGAAAGGAGATTTTCGTTCAGCGTAGATAAACACAGTAGGACTGTAAAAATCGAAGGCGAAGGCGGGGCAGATGCCAGGGGGCTTATTAAGAAGCTTTCTGATTCCCTCCCGCTAGGGGATTATACAGAATATGGCATCGCTATTGCTGGTAATCCTCATCATTCGATACAGCTTGGTCAGCTTGTATACAAACTCACTTGTAGTGTTGATCAAAAAACGATTTTTGCCAGCTGGGCTACCAAGAACGGCGTTAATACTAGTGTGTACGAAATTTCCCTAGGTGCTGATGGGAAGGTAGCTAACGTTCAAAGGAAAGTTGATGGAGTTTCTTCCCCCCTTACAAAACAACAAATATCTGACATCTGCGATGCGATCGAAATGAAACTCGATAACGAAAATCATCTGCCGCCCCCCCAAAAAGACCCTGATTTAGATGGGATGGTAGCCCATAGCGCGCAACTATATAAAGTAGCAGATCTTGATAAAGAAGCAGCTCTTAAGGTGCCTATATGTAAAGTAGCTTTCCCAGACCGCAGACCCACTGCTGATTACAGATACTGGAGAAAAGATGTTCAGGGGAAAAGCTTCATTAATATTCAACGCGAAGCCGAATTCACTGGTAATTCCTTAAAAGAAAAAATATCAATCGAGGTTGTGGATGGAAAGATAAGGGCTGTCCGCGTCGATGACATACCGGTTAGTGAACTTAGCCCAGACCAAAAGAAAATTGTAGAATCAGTTCTGAAAGACATCACGCCACCCTCCGAAGCTCCTGAAGCTGCGACCGCCGCGGCGGTCGAATCTCCCCCGATTGATGAGGCGTTTTCAGAAGCAACTCTGCTGGCCCGAGCGAAGGCAATAATAAAAAATCTAGGCGATAGAAGGACGTTTGAGGGTTTCAGGGTATCCGTTATGCCAAAATATGATGGGGATGGCATTCCAATACTGGGCAGCGTCGATCGGTACATATTTTCTCTCGAGCGCCCGCCTCACCCCGAGCCTTTGATGCAGGATGCTGTCACGACTTTGGTGTTTAGCGTAAATTCCGAAGGGGAACTCACGGTGAATGTGGGAGGACGTGCACCCACACGGGATAAAAAGAAACTTAAGGAACTGATTCTTGCACAGGAGGAATTCTCACCCACTGAAAAATCACCACCCCCCCCACTTGAAGGGTCGACCGCCGCTGCAGCCGCGGCCGAAGCGGTGAGCCTACATTCCGAGATTGATGATGATCCGCGGTTAAAAGTAAACCTGAGGCAACTGGTGAAATATAATGTCGATCAACAGATTTCATCGAGTTATGTTGGCCCTATCATGATTTCGACAGAGGCTGAAGCCCCATCCCAAGGCTCTGGCAAGCTATGCTGTATCTCTTTGGGTGAAGCTCGTCTTATATTTCATTTGGATGAAAATTTGGAAATAAGTGGAGAGATAGAGCAGGGAGGGCCTTTAGGCCAACTAGAGAAACTTAAGCAAGAAATCGTTAGTCGCAGCCCACCCCCTCCAGAGGAAGCGGCTGCTGTCGCTCATCTAGCACCCCCTACACTTGAAGGGGCTTCCCCCGAGCTGCCGGCGCAGGCTAAAGCTCTTGCTCTTTTCCAAGAGGCAGAAAAACTGGTTTCCGAGAGGAAAAAAGTCAAAAGTCTCCACCTTGCTAGTTCCGATCCCGGCATGGTGCTTCTCGGCCACCAAGGTCGTACGCGAAATTCTCCATATGTTGTGAACAATCTTCTCAAGGCTCTTAAAAAATATGGAGAAACAGGCAGCCTCGATGAAGCTATAGATGTAACATATGCAGCGCAATTTGGAGGGGAAGTTTTGCCACGCACCGTTAGGGAAACGTTTTCAATTGCCACTAATGCGAGTTATGAGGCCAGTGTTGTCAAGACACTTGAGCCTTCTGAAAGAGTCGTTGTTGACAGGGATGTGGCTGTCTTTTTGCAAAAGGCTGTTGCATTAGCAGAAGAAGCGCTTAGAGAGGCTCCCGCCGCCGCTACTGCTCCCTCGAAGGGTTATATCGACCATATAAGAGAAAACTCTTATTATTCGATACAGGTTGGGAAGGATGTATACAGACTCTCTGTTTCTGCTGATTCCCGTTCGATTGACGCCATCAAGAAGGATAGTGAGGGCAAAGTCGTTTCGATGTACAAAATTTTCCTAGATGATGACGGTAAGGTAACTAAAGTTCAACAAGGGGTATCTGCTGAAGCTCTTAGCACCGTCAAGGATCCAGAAAGAGCTCAACTCTTGGAGGCGTTCGAATCGAAGGTTGACAACGAAATGCGACGGCCCAAGCCTCCTGAAGATGAGACTCTTCGGGGTATGGTACAGGTCGCAGACAGAATACACGAAGGGCCACGTGCCGCAGCTGAATGTGACGTTTCGCTTGGAGGCCCCAAACCTTCTAAATATCATTACTGGCGAAGCGATTTCGGTAAAAAACGTATAATTTTTATTCAAGAAGATTCTGAATTCAAAAGCTCCAGTTTGAAAGGAAAAATTTCGATCGAAGTTGAGGATGGAAAGGTAACCGTTTTCCGCGGCGATGACATACCTTCTGGTGAACTCAGTGCAGAGCAAAGGAAAATTGTAGAATCAGTTCTGAAAGACATTAAGACACCCTCCGCATCTTCACCTCCCACTGCAGAGGATGCTTATTTTTAACCAAGCTTATTGACTCAACCACGCATGTCTTTGATGAGCCATTTTGTCCTTCTCCTGCGATCTTCAACGATCGTCTCTTGCAAATAGCTTTTGCTATTCGCAAAAGACGATTGTTTTTGAGTAGATTATTCCTCCTCCGATATCTGAGCGTCAGCTAAAGCAACACTCTCTACATCGACGGTGATAGCCCGAAGCTGTTCTGCAATAGACTCTGGAACATCACCTTGGCATCTCCCGCCAAGGTGCTTTGCCAGAAATCTCTCCATAGCAACAGAAAAGGCGAGTCTATTCTCCACTCGTGCAATGCCATGGCCTTCGTCAGGAGTGCATATATATTCTACATCTCTTCCTAAAGAGCGAAGGGCGATGACAATCTGGTCAGACTCCGCCTTTTTCACGCGAGGGTCGTTAGCCCCTTGTACAACAAGCAACGGCGCGGTGATCTGCTTCGCCGAAAAGAGAGGGGACTGACGCTCTAGGCGGGCGATATCATCGGGCTTGTGGAGATCTCCAAGACGTTCGTTCATATAGCTTCTTCCCGTTTCCCAATAGGCGGGGAAACTCTGGAGAAGGGTAATAAGGTTCGAAGGCCCTACATAGGAGATGCCAGCGGCATATACGTGCGGGGTGAAAGCAAGGCCGGCGAGTGTGGCATAGCCCCCATAGGAGCCGCCAAAGATAGCAACGCGGCGTGCATCTACCATTCCTTGTTGTACAAGATAAGAAACACCGTCGGTGATGTCATCTTGCATAGCATCACCCCACTGTTTGTTGCCAGCATTGATGAACTTTTTCCCATATCCTGTAGACCCGCGAAAGTTGATTTGAAGGACAGCATATCCTCGATTGGCAAGAAGCTGCGCTGTGCGGTCATACCCCCAGAAGTCACGTGCCCAGGGGCCACCATGAGGATAGACAACGAGGGGAAGGGCATGAGGCTCCTGTCCTTTTGGGATAGTCAGGTAGCCATGGATAGCAAGGCCGTCACGTGCTGTATAGACGATAGGCAGGCTAGAAGAGAGGTATTCAGAAGGCAGATTAGGACGGGCCTTGAAGAGAAATGAGAGCTCATGTGTTTTTCTGTTGTAGAGATAGGATGTTTCAGGATCTACATCGCTTCTGACAGCAATAACCCAGAGCGACTCGTCATTTGTAGAAGAGACAAGATCGATTTCACCGTTGGGGAGTAGTGAGGAGAGCCTCTGAAACTCCTGTGCCCAGTCGTCATTTGAAAAGTAGATCCGTTGCCGGTCGCCGATATAGGCAGTGCCTACCAGCTCATCGGTAGCCGGAGAGAAGAGAGGGGATTCAAAGTCTACCTCTCTTTCAGGATCTGCCTCAACGACCTCTTCTTCCCCAGTCTGCGTGTTAAGGAGGATGAGGTGCGAGAGGTCTACATCAGCACCCTTATTCGTTGCCATGTACAACCGCTTTCCATCAATGTGAAAGGCAAAAGGCTGCACGCTCTCATCACGAGAGCAGGACCAGAGAAGTGACATGCCGTCTGGATCTACGTTTAGGATGTTGGTGCCGCCATCTGGGGTAGCACAGATCCCTAAACGAAGAGCGCCAGTGCGGTCGAAAATCCAATCCGAAATCCCTATGTCATTTTGTTTGACAAGCGTTCTGTTCGCTGTAGACAGGTCGATCTGATAGACATCGTGGTAGCGCTCATCGCGGTCATTTAACCCGACAAATACCACATTGGGGCTCGCCTTCGGCATGCAAAACAGCTCCGCTCTTGCACCATCGTAGGGGGTAAGGTCGCGGGCCTGGTGCAGGGCGTTGCGGTAGGGATCAACGGAAAAGAGGTGGAAGTTCTCATTGCCGCCTTGATCTTGCATGAAGAGAAGAAGCTTTCCATCGCGGCTCCATGAATAGTCGCGCACAGGGCGTGACGTCGAAGTGACAGGATATGCAGCGCTCAGCGGCTCTTCTGTTTTTTTGACCCAGATGGAGAGGATATTGTCATGGGGCTTTAAAAATGCGATATGAGAGCCCGAAGGAGAGAGCTGCGCATTGGCAATCGCTGGATCTCCAGAGAAAAGCTCGCGGTCGAGGAGCGGCACAGGCTGTGAGGCGGCTTCTGCAGCGGGCGTCAGCATCAAGAACGCAGTCACAATGAGACATGCCGTTCCCAATAGAAAAAAGGCTTTGGCGGCGAGCTTTCTATCCATCGAATAATTCCTGGGTTTAGACAGCTGAAGAGTATACGAGATCTTTGGATTTACAGTGGGAGCCAACTGTCTTTTACATTGAATCGCTTTGTCTTATGTTTTTCTTTTTGCTGCTCGATATGCTGCTCATCGCTTTTAATACCCTCTTCTGCAAGGAGGCCTGCCTTAACTTCCTCCGCACGAGCGTTGATCTCTTTGATGCGGGCTAGCTGTTCATCGGTGAGTCGTTTTGCATGGCGAAGGGTCATGACTTCCTCACGTGTCGTCCCAAGCATCTCATAGCGATTATCGTGGTGCCTTCGCTTCAGCCAGAGGACGTGCTGGCGGAGGATGTAGAGGTGAGAGGCAGGCTCTAAAAATGTGTCAGAAGAGGGGACGTCAGCCGTAGGTGATGCTATAGCTTTCGGAGGACGTACACTCTGTGCCCGCACTTTCCGCATGACATCGTATACTGGCGGCCGCCGTATGATTTCGAATGTCGGGTCTTCTTCTTCCTCATCTTCGAGTGATAAAAGCGGCTCGCTGAAGGCCTCGTCTTTCTTCACTACGGTGGCTGCAGCACCCTCTTCTGGTGGAATCGCAGCGGCTATGGGGTGTTGCCTTTCTTCTTCGAGCTTTTTTTCTAGAAGCTCTTCGTTAGCTGCTTCTTCTCGTAAGAGTTTTGCAACGGGCTCTTCAGGAGTAGGACGCGGCGTCTTTTCATCAAGACCGTAGTATTCAGAAGCACGCTGTGAGGTGACCGATTTTCCCTCCGCTAGATCCTTCACGCGCATCCTCTGAAGCGCCTCATGCATCTCGCGTTCTGCTTTTGAGTAGTCAATCTTTGCCATAGCTGATTCCTTAATGGGTGTCGAGGAGCTTCATAAATCTTCTGTCGAAAATCCAATTGTACCGTCATCGTCCATTCGGAGTTTGACTTTTTGCTGCCCGTGAATCGTGCCTGATAGGATGGCAGATGACAGAGGATTTGCCACAAGCTGCTGGATAAGTCGTTTTAAAGGACGTGCTCCAAACAGCGGATCGTACCCCTCTTTGGCAAGATAGGAAACAACATCTTTGTCCCATTCTAAAACAATTTCTTTTTCTGCTAAGCGGTGAATGAGGCGATGGAGTTGGATGATGACGATTTTGCCCATGTCTTCTGGCTTAAGAGGAAGGAAGGGAAGGATGTCATCAAGACGGTTGAGAAATTCAGGACGAAAATGACTTTTCATCACAGGGTCGAGAATCGTGAGGATTGCCTCTTTGGTGAGTGTGCGTTTCCCTTTCTCGAGGCGTTCGAGAAGTAGGTCTGACCCAAGGTTTGACGTCATGATAAAAAGAGCGTTCTTGCAGTTGACAACGCGCCCTTTGCTATCCGTCAATCGCCCATCATCGAAGATCTGAAGGAGGATGTTGAAGACATCAGGATGGGCTTTTTCAATCTCGTCGAGAAGGACAATAGAGTAGGGGCGCCTCCGAAGAGCCTCGGTAAGCTGCCCTCCTTCATCATAGCCGACATAGCCAGGAGGAGAGCCGATGAGCTTTGAGACAGAGTGCTTTTCCATGTATTCGGACATGTCAAGGCGAATGATAGCCTCTTCTTGGTTAAAGAGCTGCTCTGCAAGAGCCTTGGCAAGCTCTGTCTTGCCAACGCCGGTAGGGCCGATGAACAGAAAGACACCCGAAGGGCGCTGTGGATCTGCAAGGCCAGCTCGCGAGCGGCGAATAGCATCAGCGACGGCAGTGACAGCAAAGTCCTGCCCTACGACCCTCTCTTCAAGAGCTTTTTCAAGGTGAAGGAGCTTATGGGCTTCTGAAGAGAGCATCTTTGACACTGGGATGCCAGTCCACTTTGACACCACATGAGCGATGAGATTTTCGTCGACCTCTTCTTGGAGAAGGCGGTGAGGGAGGTTTTTGAGGGCGTGCTCTACTGATTTGAGTTCGTTTTCGACAGCGGGGATGGTGCTATAACGGATTTGCGCTACCTTTTCGTAGTCTGTGCGCCGTTCGCTCTCTTCTTCTTGAAATCTAAGTGTTTCGAGCTGGTCTTTCTTCTCTTTGATAGATTGGATAAGCCCTTTTTCTCCTTCCCACTCATGTTTGAGGATGGCAAGCTCTTCTTTGATAGAAGCAATACGGCCGTCGAGCTTCTGCAGCTCAGGACGGGGCTCTGTGCCAGTGTCGCGTCGCAGTGCCTCACGCTCTACGATTAAAGAGGCCAGCTCGCGCTCTTTAGTGTCGATAGGAAGCGGCCGGGAGCCAATCTGCATGCGGATTAAACTCGCTGCTTCGTCGATGAGGTCAATGGCCTTATCGGGTAAAAAACGATCGGTAATATAGCGAGAAGAGAGGAAGACAGCAGCATGAATGGCGTCTTCAGTGATATGAACGCTATGGAAGATCTCATAGCGCTCTTTGAGCCCCCTGAGAATGGCAATAGCCTCTTCGAGAGATGGCTCTTGTATCATCACTGGCTGAAATCGGCGTTCGAGGGCAGCATCTTTCTCAATATGCTTTTGATACTCATTGAGAGTAGTAGCACCGATACAGTGAAGAGTCCCTCGTGCCAAGGCTGGCTTGAGGAGGTTTGCCGCGTCAATAGCGCCTTCAGCAGCGCCAGCGCCGACGAGAGTATGGACTTCATCAATGAACAGCAGCGTTTTTCCTTCGTTAGCCTCTATCTCCCGCAGGATTCCCTTGAGGCGCTCTTCGAATTCCCCGCGGAACTTCGTTCCTGCTACAAGGCTTCCCATATCAAGAGCAAAAAGCTCTTTATGCTTTAACGAGTCCGGGACGTCTTCTTGTACAATCCTCTGTGCAAGGCCTTCTGCTATGGCTGTCTTGCCGACTCCTGGATCGCCGATGAGCATGGGATTGTTTTTCGTACGCCGGCTGAGCACCTGGATCGTCCTTCGTATCTCTTCGTCGCGTCCGATGACAGGGTCGAGCTTTCCATTGCGAGCCAGCTGCGTGAGGTTTTTACAGTATTTTTCAAGAGCTTGTAGACCGCTCTCCGCCGTTTCTGAGTCCATAGTACGTCCTGCGCGAAGTTTTTTTATAATGAGGTCTACATTTTTCTCTTGGAGGTTGGCTTGCTTTTTCCATGTAGAAAATGGTTCTTGTGCGTATCGAAAAAAAGCAAGAAAGAGGTGGTCAGAGCTGATATGGGTATCTTTCCAGCTTTTGGCAATCTCCTCCGCTTCCCGCAGACGCTGTTCGAGCGATCTGTTGACACTTGGCCTGTTGGATTGAGCGCCTTCGAGTATGGGCAGCTCTTCTAGATGGCGTTTGGCAGCCGTAGAAAGAGTCTCTGACGAAGCGCCAAGGGCGCTGATGATCGCACGGAAATAGCCGTTTTTATCATTAAGAAGAGCGCATAGAAGGTGGGTGTCGTAGACTTCTGCATGATGCATCTCTTCACAGAGGCGAAAAGCCTCTTGCAGAGCTTCGGTGACAGCTTCGGTGAATTGCTGGGACATAGAAGAGCACTCCCTAGGTAATCAGTACTGCTCTTCATGCATAGCGTTCTGACGCAATTTTCTGCATCTTCGATTTTTGAAAATCCGGATAGAACAAGAGGGCAGTATGAACGTACTGCCCTCGTAGAGGTGAACGTCTATACAGATGGTTTATGACTTTTGCTTTACTGAAGATACGTCTTGTGTCGGGGCTTGTTCTCGTTTTGCCTTCACTTTTTGGCCGCTTGCCATATGATAGACAGTGACAGACCCGCGTTTGCCAGTATCGCCGAAGCCGAGCTTATCGCCGACTGCCCAGCGGGCAACTTTTTTTCGCATCGACGAGCTAAAGGAGATTTTCGATCCATCACTTAAAATCATGTTTTTCCCATCGCTGGCAATGGATGTGATCGCGACTTCTTTTGTGATGTTATGCTGGTGAGAAGTAGTTTTATGCTGGCACCACCATGCGGCAAGAGCTTCTTGCTCTGCGGGGGATAGCTTTTGGATTCCAGTGCGTGTCTGTTCTGAGGGTGTCATTTTGCAAAAGGGCTCTTTGAGAGAAGAGACATCTGCTTTTACTTCTTGCGACGGTGCCGCTGGCGCTTCTTCACTCATGATCTGTTGAGATGAAAAGAGAAGGGGGGCACAAAGGAGAGAGACGATGCGAATATACTGTTTCATGAGAAGCCTCATTGCTAGTGGAAAATAGAAAAAACTTGGTGCACAAAATACTGTTATAGTTCATCGCTCTCTTTTTTGCAAAAAAAGAACTGCTGTGATTTCACAAGTGTGAGAATCAAAAAAAGCTACTGCTGATAATAGCTTGGATTTATTTCTTTGTTTGGAGGATTTCCCAAAACAGCATCACCGCTATCCAGGTTGACAAGTCGGTATCGGTAGGCGGCGTCAGTACTCCGTTCAATTCGAATTCTATCGTGTGTTGTCCAGGTAGCTTGTACGAGCTGCTGGCCTGTCGGCGCTACGATCCAGACGTCTCCCGACAAAAGGGTGATCGTAATGCCATCTGGCGTGATGGAGTCAATGACGGAAGCGCCCCTGAAATATGCTGGGCTGTCAGCAGCTCTTTGGCCTTCAGGATTTGCAGGCCGGGCTCGTATCCCCCCTACCTGCTCGTGCCGCTCTTCGTTGAGCAGCTGGTATTGCCGAACAATGTCACGTTGATTTTTTACGATCGTGATTCTCTGCCCTCGGGCCCAGAATTGCGCAATGGGCTGGTCGATGGCGGTGATGTTCCAGACAGACCCGTCTTTGAGTTCGATGGTTGCTCCGCCTTTATTGCGAAAGATCGTTTGATTTGCTTCTTTCCGCTCTTTAGCAGCTTCTGCTTTTGGAATTGGCCGTGGCTTGAGATATCCTGGCCATCCTCCTACCCACGCAGATAATGACATTGACGGATGGTAGGTCGGCGCTTGCTGCACCACATGCCGCGTCCAGGTGTTGAGCCAGCGCTCGAAAGATTGTCGCTCTGGAGGTGTCATACGGTCTATGCCGCTTGCCTCCTGCTCTTTTCTGTCCATCACCATGTCAATGTCCAGGTCATCGCCGGCAAGAGGGGATGAAGCAAGGATCAGAGAAAGACACGTACAGGAGAACATCGAGCGTACGAACATACAGACACCTTGTCGGTGAGGGGTTACTCAGGTACTTTTAGAAACTAGCAGATTAGAAATATCTGTACAATGGGGAGACTCTTGCTGGAGGGCAAGGATCAGCTGGTACAGCGGCCGTGGGAGGCAGCCATGTTGTTGTGCTAGCTTTACGGCAATGTCAACTTCCTTCCACGCCCCTGTAATGTTCATCCGTTCGAGATAGAGGTAGGCAAGGAAGGCATGGATACTGCAGAGAGCTTCTTTTCGTGAGCAGAGCTGCTCTAAAAGAGGAAGTGCTTCTTTAGGCTTGCCATATTCGAGCCACGCGTGGGCTAAGTGAAAAGGGATGACGAAGCTATTAGGACACCCTGCATTGACTTTTTGAAGTGCGTCAATGGCCTTCAGAAGCTCCTCTCCTTCTGTATCTGAGAATTCAATGATGGTCGCCGCCGCCTCTTTCGAAAGCGCGCCATTGCTTAAGTCAACGAGGAGGAGATCTGGCTCGAGGCGGTAGTTGGGAAGAGAGGCGAGCGTCTGCTGTGCTATTGCTTTCGATCGGCTGCTATTGCCAATGAGAAGCTCGCAGAAGCTGATCATCTGCAGCAGCTCCTCGCCAGATTCAAAACGAAGGGCTTTTTGGTATGACGCCAGGGCGTCTTCCCATTTCTTGTCTCTTAAATAGTGAGATGTTCTGTTGAAGATCACCATGCCGATGACTTCTTTCATCGTCTTCTCTGGAAGAGACTTCAACGAGAGGCCTAGATACTGCTCTATGGGGATGCAAATGCCACGTGCTGTTGTTTCTATAACGTGGATTTCTGTGGGCCCCTTATGGGCAACGAAGATGTGTCCCGGGGGTGTGCAAATCATCAGCGGCAGGCCAATACGCTGAGCGAGGGTGAGGTAGAGGACGCTTGAGCCAAGGCAGACCCCTCGTCGGGAAAAGAGGACGGTGGAGAGATCTGAAAACTGTTGGGTTTTTTCAAGAGCTTCGGACTGGCTTGGAAAGCGAATTTCTAATTCGTCAAAGAGCAGGTGTGTGAGAGCTGTGATTTTTGTCTCATCATCAGCATCCTTCCCCGTGCGTGCGAGGAGCTCTAATGCCAGGACGTCGAGCGCAGCTTCTACTGCTGTCAGGCTTCCTGGGTTGGGAGTGTCGATGAGGATTAACGCTCTTGCTAGATCAATCTCGTCAGGAGAGAGTGTTTCGATCTCCTGTAATGTCTGTGCGTTGTGGCCTTTGAGCTTTCTGTGGGGTAGAGATTCTCCGATACTCGCTATCAGGCGGACAGTCTCTAAAGAGAGGTCTTGAGGAGAGGATTGAGGGATAGCCCCCGGCTGGATGAGTTTGACAAGGGTCATTGCCGTGGATGCAAAATCAGGGGGGAGGGGAGGAGGGTTTTCAGAGACCTGTCCTGAAAGGATTTTCCATGCTTGCTGCAACGCAGACTTGCCTTCAATCGTCTCGGGGTACAGTGATGAGAAGAGGAGGAGGTCGCGAAGGGACGACGGGTGTATCCGTGCACGGAGGGCTTGGCGATGGGAGTCCTCGTTTTCAGTGGCTATTGCAGGGGTGCAATGGGAGAAGCAGGTTATGAAAAGAAGAATCCATACTACAAATCGCACAGTCATCTCCTATGTGAGGTTGCCATGATGGTACTTCTCATCATGAATTTTCAGCAGGAGAAAATGGAGTTTCAACCATTGAGGCTTTTGCAAAAGCCTTATTGTCCGAAGATTATTAATTACCTCTCGTCGGTCATTATCGCTGTGATAGACAATAAAACAGCACTGTCCTTCACCCAAAATTCGTAGAGTTTCCAATCACCTTTAAAGGGTTTTGCTGCGGCATCAAGCTTCTCGGAAATAATGACTCGATTTTTTGACAGCACCGTTTGTCCAAAAGCTTTTATAAGACGACAGGCAGTATGATAATCGATACGATCTGTGACGTCCTTGTAGAAGGTATTGATCTCATCATGACAGAGCATATTCGCTAGTGTCTCGGAAATAACCCAATCGCTTTGGGTAAATGTCTCTACAGGGTGGTCTTTTGTAAGTTCATACCAAGGAGTTGGGCTGACATAGGCTCTTCTGAACCGTTCTTCGGCGGATTTTACTTCTAGAGGTGATAGTTTGGGAACGACTTTGGACAGGTTCAAAGTTAAGTCGTCGAGCAGATTCACGTATGTTTCTGTGAGAGGGTTTGGCCCTGGTTGTTGAAAAAAAGAGGCGCCAATGGCTGCAATTTCATTTTTCTTTTTTTCGCTTCGAGCAGTTGTGTGAGAAGATGCCAGGAGTTCTATAAAAAATCTGTTTTTTTCGTCCTGCGGTGTGGAGAAATCAACTTTCTTTGCAAGACTTTCTAAGACCTTTGTGCTGGCCCACCGGAGTACGTCAGGATCTGGGTCCTTTAGCAGGTGGTTGTAGAGCGATGTGGCTTTCTCGTCTGTGCTTTTTTTGCTGAAAACAAGGCTTATATATTTGAAAAAACCGCTGATAGAGATGAGGCCTGACTTCTTTGTAGTCCCTCGACTACTTGCCTTGGCATAATTTTTAAACGACTGAGTGCCTAGTGGGTCTGGAATGGACATTACAAGCCTGTTTCTTTAGGGCCAAAAATTTTTTCGTTCTAATTATGCCTTAGATTCAACTTCGTTGGACGGCCATCTAGAGAACTTCGCTCTTAAGTCAAGAACTACACTGTTACTAGCTCTTGACACCGCCTGGAATCGCTCAATCTGGCTCGCCCAACATCGTTGCTCTTAACGAATAGGTGGCAACACGGTTTGAAAGTTGCAGTGTTTTTCTCACGCGTCAAATCGATTCTTGAACGAGAAGCGGTATATTACCTTCCCCACTCAAGCCATTTGCTTGCTGACTCTTTAAACCATTTTTGATTGAGATTCCAGTCTGGATTAGCATTCCGGTCTATTCCATATACATCATCAATTTTCCGAGAAATGAGGGATGGATTTTTTGACAACACTGTTCGTTCAAAGGCCCTAACACATTGATCTACAACTCCTATCGAGGTATAGTGTAGGATGTCTCTCTGGAAATACCTGATTGCTTCACCATAGCGAATACGTGCTAAGGTCTCGGAAACAATCCAATCAGCTTCTGTAAACTTCGCTACTTCTTTGCCACGCGTGAGTTCTTCCCATGGTTCTAGAGTGAAATAGGCGTTTTCAAATCGTTTTTCGGCATCTTCGATTTCTTTGGAGCTGAGAGGAGGCTTCGCTGCCAGTAAGTTCGATTTCAGCAAGCTCAGGCTGTTCAGATAGGTCGAGTCGTATGTGGTCCTAGACGGGTGAAAAAATACAGAGCCGGTATCGACAAGTTTCTTTTGTGTCGAAGTATCTTTTTCAGATGCGTGTGAAAGCGCAAAAAGCCTCATGATTTTGTTTTTTTCATCCGAAGATTTGGCTGCGTTAGCCTTGTGTGCAAGTTCAAATAAAACCTCTTTGTCGGCCTTACCGAGAATGCTAGGGTCTGGATTTTTTAATAACTCGTTATACAGCGACTGCGCCTTATCTTTTGCGGAACCGCGGAAAGGAACGGTGTATACATATTTCAACTTACCGGCAATTGATAGGCGTCCAGGCGGCTCTCTTCCTCTGCCGACTATCTCAGCATATGTTTTAAAGAGGGAAATGCCTTGAGCTTCTTCAGTAGACATCGTTGCCTGCTCCTTTTTTGATTGAAAACAAAACTTGTCTTTTGGCTTGCACTCTCGTCATCCGGTTAATTTTTGTCAATTTTTTTTGTCTTTCTATGGATGACACGTCGCACATTGAAACTTTACGTGGAGATGAGGTACTATAAGGTACTTGTATCCTTAGGAGACATCCCAAGGAAACGAAAGACATACACTGGGGGATTTTTTAGTGAAAGGGATGACGGGTTTCGGCCGAGCAAAGGTAGACAATGGACGCATGGAAGTCATCGTCGAGATTTCATCCGTTAACAAGCGTCACCTGGATCTCTCGTTTCGCTTGCCACGGGGGTACCAGCAGCTAGAAGGTGCTCTTCGGCGCGAGCTCTCTGCAAAACTCTTCCGAGGGCAGGTGAACATTGGGATTTCAGTGCGTCCCCTCGACGCGGCTACGGCATCTCTTCTGCTCGACTGGCCGAAGATCGATGGGCAGCTGGAAATGCTACGGCAGATTGCGGAACATCTTCAATGCCCTGTGCCAACAGAGCGTGCTGCATTTGAACTGTGGCGGGCACGGCTAGAGGAAGAAGGAGAACGCGAAGAGTGTCTCCCAGAGACCGAAGGGTTGATCCTCAAAGGCGTGCAAGAGGCAGTAGCGCTCTTCGACAGCCGCCGGATGGCAGAAGGCGCCTTTTTGGCCGACGATCTTCGCAAGCGCTTTTTGCTGCTTCGCCAGATGAAGGCGGAGATTGCCCGTAAGATGGAAGGGTGTGTGGATCTGATTCGGGTGCGGCTGACGGAACTACTAGAGAAGCATGTGCCGTCCCTGGCATCTGATGACAGAGTGCTGCGCGAGGTAGTTCTCTATGCTGATAAAGCCGATGTCAGCGAAGAGCTTGCCCGCATAGACCATCACCTAGATCATGTAGAGAAAGTGTTCGACGATAAGGCGCCAGCAGGGAAGCTTTTGGAATTTATCTTACAAGAGCTTCTTCGTGAGTTTAACACCCTTGGTGCGAAGACATCGGTGTCCGATGTTTCAACGACTGTTGTATTGGCAAAAACAGAGCTCGAAAAGATGAGAGAGCAGGTTCAGAATGTGGAATAAGGATCTTGTACAGACATGGCCGCATGGGCAGCTGTTTATCATCAGCGCTCCTGCTGGTGCTGGGAAGACAACACTGGTAAAACAGCTTGTAAGCGCGTTCCCAAATGTCGTACAAGCGCCGTCGCTTACAACGCGGCCGCGACGTGGCGATGAGGTCGAAGGGAAGGACTACCACTTCGTGTCGAAAGAGGACTTTGTTCAAAGAGAGGTTAATGGAGAGCTTTTAGAACATATAGAACTCCATGGATATTTATACGGTACCTCACGAGTTGAAATAGAACGTGCACGGTCAGCAGGACATCATGTTATCCTCGTCCTGGATACTAGGGGGGCTCTTGCACTACAGCACGTCATGAAGCCTGTCTTGATCTTTATCAAGCCGCCCTCTATCGACGCTCTCCGTGAGCGTCTTGTACAAAGGGCCAGTGAAGATCAGCAGTCACTCGAATTACGGCTCTCATGGGCAAAAAAAGAGCTTTCTGATGAAAAGCACTTTCACTACACCATCGTCAACGATGATTTGAAGATGGCATTCCATGTGCTTGCAAGCATCATCATCGCGGAGAGCCACAAGATCATAAAAACGAAGGAATGAGCATGTTAAGAAATTTAAAATATAACGAGTGTTTAACAAACGAGCTTCTCGGTAAGCAAGCAAAGAACCAGTTTGATCTTGTAAGCCACGCCATTAAAATGGCAGAGTACCTTGTCAAATCTGGGAAGGCAGCAGTAGATTGGCCCGATAACATTGCCTTTGAAGTGCTGTGCCGTATGGCGGATGAAGGTACCGAAAAGCTCGAACACGAGGTGTTCAAAGGGGAAGAATAACAGCCATGCTGAGTGGGCCAATAGAAAACATTGGGCTTCAGACGATAGTGCTCGTATGCGCATCGCTTCTGGGAGTTCTCACCATCTTATTCTTTCTCCTCTGGGTAGGGTGGAAGAAAGAAGGTGTGCGAGGCAACACATGTCCGTATTGCAAACGTCCGATGCGTCTTGGCATTGACGTTGCAAAGTCTATTACCGGCATGGTCAATGCGTTTTTAGAAGAGCAGCTTCAGCCTGAGAACCCAAAGATCGATTTTGCACGCGCTGCATTTTGCCCTGTATCAGGAAGAATCTTCCCAGAATGTGTTTCGAATACAGAGCAGATAACACTGTCATGGAGCTTTCTTAAAAAGCGCTGTGAAGGGGCCTTCGTCTCTTGGGGGTCGCTATCAGAAGAGGAGAAGGGGATCTTAAAGCTTCTCCATGGCTCGCTAGAAGGATTTCAGATAGAACAAAGCTCATCGCGTCTTCGCCCCGAAGAGGTAGAGGAGGACTTGCTAGCTCTCTCGCCAGGGCCTTTGTACATCGACCGCAAAGCGAAAGTAGTGATGGGCTGGAAAAAAGTTCCTGGAACCTATTTTGAAGTGTTCGTGGTGCAGCAACCTCATTTTCAATCTCTTGAAGAAACTCTGTAGGCATTATGTCTCGACAAAAAGTATTGGTCACTGCCGCGCTGCCCTATGCCAATGGCGCTATTCATTTTGGCCATCTGGCCGGCTCCTATCTTCCTGCGGATTGCTATGCTCGCTTCTCGCGGCTCATTGGCAATGAGGTCTGTTTCATCTGCGGTTCTGATGAGTATGGCGTTGCAATTGCGCTGAGTGCTGAACAGGCCGGAAAGACTCCCCAAGAGCATGTGGACCATTTTCACGCGATTAACCAGCAGTTATTTGCAGCCGTTGGGATGTCGTTTGACCACTATTCGAGAACAACATGGGGCGGCCATAAGGCAACGGTCGATGATTTTTTCCTGACACTGAAACGCAATGGCTATATCGAAGATAAAGAGTCTGAGCGGCTGTACTGTGAAGAAGATGGTCGCTTTTATGCTGATCGGTACGTCATGGGAACCTGTCCGAAATGTGGCTTTGCAAATGCTCGTGGTGATGAATGCACGTCATGCGGCGCTAGCTACGAAGCAGAGGACCTGAAAAATCCACGTTCAAAAATTGGCAATAAACCACTTACAAAAAAGAAAACCCGCCATTGGTATCTTCGCCTCGATCTTTTTAAGGAGCGTCTTCTCCAGTGGCTGGAAGGCAAGCCCTGGAAACAAAATGTAGTGAACTTCATAAAAAAATATATCGAAGATATTCGCCCACGCGCTATTACCCGCGACATGAAGTGGGGGATCCCCGTTCCCTTGCCAGAGGCGATGGGCAAGGTTTTTTACGTTTGGTTTGATGCTCCTATTGGCTATATCTCTGCTACCAAAGAGTGGGCGGAGAGCATCGGCGATCCTGACCGCTGGGAGGCCTTTTGGCTCGACGCTTCATGCCGCCTGATTCAATTTCTTGGGAAAGATAATATCCCATTCCATGGTGCTGTATTTCCGTCGATGATCATGGGGCAAGATCTGCCGTATAAACTTGTCGATGAGATGCCAGCGAATGAATTCTATACCTTAGCAGGCCGGCAGTTTAGTAAGTCAGAAGGGTGGTTTGTTGACCTTGCTACCTTCTTAGAAAAATACACTGCAGACCAGCTTCGCTATACGATTGCCTCTAACGCCCCTGAAACACAAGATTCAGAGTTTACCTGGAAAGATTTTCAAAATCGTTGCAATGCCGATCTGTTGGGGAAATTCGGGAATTTTGTCCATCGTACTCTTGTCTTTGCAAAAAACACCTTCTCAGGTGTTGTCCCAGAGGCAAAAGACCTCTCAGAAGATGATGTGAAATTTCTCGAGCGCTGTAGAGAACTAGCGTCAGTGGCTAAGAGCTGCTACTCGCAGTTTCGACTACGAAAGGCTGCACAGACGGTGATGGAAGTGGCACAGATGGGAAATGTGTACTTTGACATCAAAAAGCCATGGCAAAAAGGGCAAGATCCGCAGTCAGTGCATAATACCATTCACTGCTGCCTTGAATGCTTAAAAATCCTGTCTTTGATCTCTTCTCCGATCATTCCGACAGCGTCATCACAAATCATCCATCAGCTAGGGCTCGAAGCGCAGTTTCAGAGCCGTGGGTGGGACGAGCAGATGGCCTTTGTATTGCCGTCAGGACATCGTCTTGGCAGCCCAAGCCCTCTGTTTAGAAAAATTGAAGACGAAGAGATTTTTTTAGAAGAGGCAAAACTCCAATCACATGCACAACCAGGACCTGCGGCTGCCGTGCCAGAGGTAGCGCCTATCGCTATTGATGACTTCCGTCGTGTGACAATGGAAGTCGTGGAGATTGTGAAGGCAGAGCTGGTGCCTAACAGCCAGAAGCTCTTGCTGCTTCATGTCCTCACACGTCAAGGGCCTCTGC
>CAINFV010000116.1 GCA_903848235.1 Chlamydiia bacterium
CCCCTGCATAAGCCTGTAGAGTTATTTTATTTTCTAAAGTCATCTTCTCCAGACATCCTTTCATCTTCTCCCGAGGTTCTTTCATATCCTCCTGATGGTTTTTTGGAACATCTACTACTATCATAGCTAACAAGCTTATGTATTCTGTTTCAATGTCAGCATCAGACATTCTCTTCGAAGCAACCGGCGTTACCTCTTCTAGCTTTTTCCCTTGAGCTGCCACCCTATGAGCACTAATCCTCAGCTCTAATAGAGATTTCATCGTCTTGAATATATCCTTCGTACCTTTCACAGCACGCCCACTGATGCGTGTAGAGAGGTTTTCGAACGCCGCCTTAGCTGTTTTTACCGCTGTGAGCAGCGCCTCTCTATCTTTGGGCGCCATCATTGCTAGATTTTTTGGGTTTACCAATTCGGTAAGAACCATGAGCTTTGCAAAAATGTCCGAAAGTTGTGCGCATTTATTACCCTGTGTTGTCCCAATAGCGGCGCTGGCTGCCTTTTCAATCTTATCTAATCGTGCTTTGATGTCCGTGGCAAGCTCATGGCCTGAAAGAGAGGTAACTGTTCTACCACCTGCAAGAGCACCCTTTGAAGGCACTCCCTGGCCTCCTTGGGGAGTCTCGGCAGGTTCCCACTGCGATGGAATCGCTCCCATAAAATCTCACCTCAAAGAATTTTTTTTCATTCCTCTTTTGTTCTATAAAAAGTTGGGAATAAAAAAACAATTTTCTGAAGCTGTCTTTTGTAGCTAGCAATACAAGACGTGAGCAGAAGAGAGTCTCAAGCCATTTCCCCGACAAAAATACTGCAACTTTTCAACTGTCACCGATTTATTTACTGAGTGTCTGTGGCGATATAGACGGTCACTTCGGGGTTCTTTCGGGACGGAAATTCTGATGGATACATCTCAAAATCGGTTGTATAGGATCGTCTCACATCTGACTTCCAAATAGCATCCCATGTCCGAACCAGTGACTGCGGAAACTCACCCGTGACAGTAAACAAAGAATAGTGAGACGGGGGGATTTCAATCCCCACCATGCCATCAGGGATAACCTGAATGGCAGACACTTCGCATCCGATGATATACGTAAATGGCTTCGTATAATCGCTCTCGTAGTCGGTATACACCGCCATTAGATTCTGATGTATGCGATGGGGGATTTTTTGGATAAGATTTTCAAGGAAAAACCGCTCCCAAAGAGGAGGCGCGTCGTGCTGGAAACGGTTTTCCTCATTTGACGTTCTGATAGAAATACCGACGACGAAATGTGTCTTATGATTTTCACTACGATACTGCATCCCTTTCTCCATTCAGCAACTTCTTCACCCAGATAGCCGTAGGGCAGGTCAGTGTGTCGTTTGAAATTCTTTCAGGCGTTCTGAAAAGGCTTTTCTCTGTGGGAAATTCTCTGCAGTCTCTGTCTTCGCCAGCTCTTCTAGGAGCTGCCGTTGTCGGGAAGAGAGCTCTGTTGGCGTCTCTACGACAATGCGAACTAAAAGGTCCCCCCGCCCACCACCTTGCAGGCTTGGAAACCCTTCCCCTTTTACACGGAAGACCTTTCCCGATTGGGTTCCTTCAGGAACAGAAATTTTGCAATGGCCTTGATGGGTAAACGAAGGAATTTCCTTTTTACACCCAAGGGTCGCTTCACTCATGGTGACAGGAAGATCTAGCGTGATGTCATTGCCTTGACGCTCGAAGATCTCGTGAGACTCTACTTTAATATATACAAAAAGATCTCCTGGAAGCGCGCCACCAACGCCAATATCGCCATAGCCGCTCAGCTTCAGACGCATGCCAGTATCGATGCCAGGGGGAACATGAAAGTGGACTTTGCGTTTGGCTTTCACACGCCCTTCACCTTGACAGGCAGGACATGGATCGACAATCTGCTGCCCTTCGCCATGGCATTGGGGACAGGTCATCGACATGCTAAAAAAACCGCGCTGCTCAAACACCTGACCTGCACCACCACAGCGGCCACAACGTCGAGCGCCTTGAGCAGATGACGTCCGCCGTCCACCACAGGACTCGCAGACAACGAAATTGTTCAGTGACAGCTCTTTGTCAACACCAGAAATAGCTTCGGCAAATGAGATGCTGACTGTGATTCTCTTGCTCGCACCTTGCTGACGACGGCCTACTTCCTCGCCACCGCGCATCCCAAACATATCTTCGAAATAGGGCTCGCCGCCAAAGGCTCCCATAAATGTCCGTAAGGCTTCTTCCATAGAAGCATACCCAGCGCCACCACCTTGTTGGTAGCCCGCACTAGGGCCTGCACCGGAAAAAGCGTCTTTCCCATAGCGATCGTACGTTTGACGTTTCTTATCGTCGCACAAGACTTCGTACGCTTCAGAAATTTCTTTGAATTTTTTTTCGGCATCTGGATCGCCAGGATTGCGATCTGGATGAAATTGAAGAGCGCGCTTACGATAAGCCTTCTTTACTTCTTCCTGAGTTGCATCTCGAGAAATGCCCAGCACTTCATAGTAATCGGCCATCGTTCACCCGCTTGTCGATAATTCCCCTAGAAAAAAACGAGGGACAAAGAAAGGAAGCACAGACACATCGCTCGCCGCAAGAACATGGTCTTACGGCTAGGAATTGAAAATCCGTTAGGCTCTTTGCCGACGGTATTTAGTTGCCGCTTTCGACTTGACCCGTTTTTTCACAGAAGGTTTGGCATAGAACCGATGAGCCTTCACGGCTTTCATGATTCCTTCTTTATCAAGGCGCTTTTTCAGAGCCCGTAATGCCTTGTCAATTGAATCACCAGGTCGTACTTTAACGGTGGTCATGCAAGCAATCCTAGATTGAACTGGTCCTTCCAAAAGAGTAGGGAACCCGCTATTGTAGCGCCTTTTCATTCCCCCACAATCTATCGAAGAGGATACCCGACCTTTCGATATTACGCAAGGCAGACTTCTTCATGATTCTCATCAATTGCCCTCTTCCCTCACTGCGCGATGGTGAGAGAGCCTGCGAATGATTTGTATGTTGAGACAAATTTCACTGTACAGAGGAAGAATTTTTATGGTATGGGAACAGCGACTGGTATCAACCTCCTCCTAAATGAAGGCTTTGCGATGCAAACCCCCGTTCGCTGGAAGACTCGCCTCCGAGGCGAACTCCTCATGTTCTTAGCGCTCTCTTTCTTTCTGTTTATCTTCCTATGTTCGTTATCGCTGTATCGCAATTTACTTATTGGAGAAAGTATCAGCGCCACACAATATGACTATTTGGCAATCCAATCGCTTGTCCTCGCCAAAATTATCATCCTAGGAAAATTCTTAGGACTTGGAGAGAGGTTTTCAGACAGATCGCTGATTCTTCCAGCCCTCTATAAAACGCTCGTCTTCTCTTCGTTTATCTTTGCCTTCGCGTATTTCGAACATGTTCTCAGAGGGTTTTTTTCCGGAGAACCTCTTGCTAAGGTATACCAAGACTGGACAAACACGAATATCGTGACCGTTCTTGGTAGAATCCCCATCGTTCTTTTTGTCGCCCTCCCCTTTTTCTGCCTGGCAGAAATCAGCAATCTCATTGGGAAAGGGACCCTTTACGCACTCTTCTTCCGAAGAACAACTCTCCGTGAGGCTCTTGCGAAAATCCTAGAGAAAAAGACTCGTTAGGGAAAGAACGTCACAGGTGTCGTTGGTATTGAAACAGACGGATCCGCGTCGCGCTTGTCAATCTCCGCTTGAGTTTTTCGAAGATACAGAAGGGGCAGCGATGCAGCAGTGTAGTGTCGATGAGCCGTGAACTCTTTGTACGCTACACGAGCGATGACAAAAGGGTGGGCAGAGACTTCGCAATAGACATGTGTCGCAAGGAACGCGCCATCACTCCCCTTCCTCACCAGCCAGTCACGAGAGGCGACAACCACCTTCGCTCCTGATACGGCTTTCGTACGAAAGCCTTCTACCGACACCACTTTTGGCGCAGAGGTATCACAGCCGTCGTCTGCAATCGAAATCTCCTGGATAAACACCCCTCCGATCCCTGCGTCAGCGGCAAGAAGATATGAGCCATTCTCAATGGGCGACAACAACAGCAGGCTTGAGACGGCGACAATAGGCAAGCTCTTCGCAAAAGAAATCGCCTTGACAGTGGCGGCTGCGGACCGAATACCGGTATAAGAGCCTGGCCCTATTCCACTGACTAAGTACGTAATGGCATCCAGACAAAGGTTATGTCGGGTAAGAAGCTCGTTCCACACTGCACAGGGATGGCGGGACTCCTTCAGCTCGCAATGTACCGTCTCTATACACTCTGCGTCACGAAAGAGCGCGAACACCCCTTGCCCAAACGACTGATCAAGAAATAGAGAGTACATGAACGTGAACCGACTCTTGTTGCACAATGTTAGGAAAAAGGAAGGACATCAGGGACGATAATCGTCCGTGGAAGGTACAGCTCTTCGAAGAGTCGCAGAAAATATCCATCTGTCATACCGGCTATGTAATCAATAACCAGCTGCTCTGTCGGATTCCCATCAACATATGAAGGCGCCTTGGTATGGAGAAAATGTCCCCATAACACGCTTTCCCTGCCTTTGTCTTTCCATTCATTGAACAAATGATTAAAAAGCATATCGTAAATAGTATGTATCTTTCGAGACTCTGTTTTCAAGCGCTCATGCATATAAATATGATCGAAGTTAAAAGAACGAATTTCCTTTAACCCTTGAAAAACAACTTCTGACAGGCCAATAGCCCCACTCTGTTGATAGATATCGATGATATCTTGTTCGACCATGTGCGTCAACGCCCGCTCCGTAGCAGGAAAAACCGTCGTAGGCACTTCATCTCTTGTGACAATGCCTAGGGTTATCGCATCATTCAGATCTCGCTCTAGATAGCTTGCCGTATCCGCGATTTTTACAAGGGCGCCCTCAACAGTCGCAGGGTATAGATCCATTTCCGGATCCTTCCTGCGCATTTCAAGTTCGGCGTTATGCTGTTCCCAGGTTTTCCCAGGGGCAGTTTCTATGATTCGCTGATTCATCCCCCCATCGTGACACAAAAACCCATCAAGGGTGGCAAAGGTCAGATTCATCGGTTCAATGTCTGTTGCAACCCTGCACGACTGTCTGGAATGAGAAAAAGCTCCTAGACCAGACGCCCTCGACAACGCGTCTAAGTACCCTTCCCCTTCGTGCCCAAAAGGAGCGTGCCCGAGGTCATGTCCAAGGCTTATAGCTTCTATAAGGTCCACATTAAGCCCTAGCTTCCGTCCTATTCCACGGGCCAACGAGCTCACCAGCTGAACATGCAATCCGCGCGATGAAATATGGTCGTGAGGGAAGAGGTAGACCACTTGTGTTTTGTCAGCATACCGAGCGTACGCCTTGGAATACAAAATCATCTCAACGTCTTGATAAAAAGAGTCTTCTCTTTGTGCGCGAAGATTAGGAGTCGAGTGAGAATAGATATGAGTCATAAATCCCCTACTTTTTATTCTTCACAGTGAATGGTGCAGTATTGACCGCGCAAATACGCATATGTCTCCTGCGCTGATGTAAATGAAAGCACGGTGCGTGCAATGCGCTGTGCGTCCTCAGTGGAAAACGATCGCAATACATGCTTCACCATAGGAGATAATCGCGGTGCTATCGATAGTTCTGTAATGCCAAGGCCCACGAGGAATGGGATCAGCAAGGGATCTGACGCCATCTCCCCACACAAACATACGGGGATCCTCACATCAGAGCTTTCTTGGACAATAAAGCGCAAGAGACGGAGCAGCCCTGGATGGTAGGATAACCGGGGGTCAAAAGAGGCGCTGTTACTGCGATCAACAGCAAGAGAGTATTGAATCAAATCGTTCGTTCCAATCGATAAGAAATCGACTTTCCCTGCCAGCGAACTTGTTCGGAAGGCCAGGGCAGGAAGCTCCACCATAGCACCAACTCGCATAGGCTTCAGCGGCAACTCATGCCGTACTTGCTCCTGCGCTTCAGAGAACAACTGCAAACATCGGTCCAGCTCTTCTATAGAGGAAATCATGGGAAATAACACTGACAGAGACCCGTGAACTGAGGCACGGATGATAGCGCGAAGATGGGATAGAAATATCGAAGGATTGTCTAAAAGGAGATCTATCGTCCGTCTCCCCTGCTTTAATGCAGGAAAGGCCGATGCCACCTCTTCCCAGCCTTTATCGGAACCGAAATCAAAAACACGAATCGTAATAGGCCTGCCCTCAGCTGCCTTTACCATTTCAGTATATACATCTGCCTGCTCATGTTCAGTGGGAAATCGGCGGCGTTCTAAGACCTGATATTCGGTGCGATACAAGCCAACGCCATCTAGCCCCAAAGAAACTATCTGCCGCACATCATTCACCCCAGAGACGTTAGCCATGACGGACACGCGACTGCCATCCTTAGTGAATCCCCCGACAATGGGCTTATCGCCATTGTTTCGAAAATAGGCGTCATGGGCATCTCTCAACGCCGTATATCGTCGAACGGTATCTGCCGAAGGCTGTAGAATGACAAGACCTGCCAGACCATCAACAATCACAGGAGAGCCGGAAAAAGAATCTCGGAAGCTCACCCCATGGATGTCAGTGACATAAGGAATACCTCGGGCTTTTGCAACAATAGCTGTATGAGACAT
The DNA here is from genome assembly GCA_903848235.1 of Chlamydiia bacterium. Classification (GTDB taxonomy): domain Bacteria; phylum Chlamydiota; class Chlamydiia; order Chlamydiales; family FEN-1388; genus CAINFV01. The sequence goes on from CAINFV010000116.1 coordinate 6,634, forward strand.
AGCTCCGCCCTGGGTGGTGACGATGGCGCCAATGCCATTCACACTCATCTCTGCTACGATCGACGCCGTTACTGTTTTTGCAAATAATATAGCCTGAGGAGGGATTTTCAGGCTTTCTGTTGAGGGCGTTGAAAGAAAGGAAAGAATACGAAAACAGACCCCTTCAACATCTTCAAATCGCTGTCGTATGCCAACATCAGGGATCTTTTCGAAGCGAAGGCGAAATTTCTCCATCACTTCCGCAACAACATGCTCAGCACGCTCTTTTTTCTGAAGGATCGTATGCTCTACCTCTTTGCAGAGCGCTGGGTCGACCGTCATCTGCAGATGCATGTCTACGATATCGGCTTCTTGACAAAACCCACCATTCTGTAGCTTCTCAAAGAGTGATCGCAGCTCTGCTTGGCTTTCAGCAATGGCCAGGGAAAAGCGGCGTATCTCCTGTTCTACAGAGACATTTGACTCAGAAGTTTTCTCTCGAAATATCAATGACCTCTCTGGAAGAAGAAACAACGATCCAACGGCTACTCCAGGGACGACGGCACGCCCTTGGAGCCACATCTCCTCAGTAGGCGTCTGTTCGGTCAAATCTGTTCTCCAAACCTTTGACGAAAGGCTTCTTCTAGTTTCTGAATGATATCATTTGCATCAGGCCCGTCAACAGAGACGGTGATCCATGAATTATGGGGGGCTGCCAACATCAAAAGACCTAAGATACTTTGAGCATCTACCGTTTGACGTCGGTAGGTAAACTTAACAGCGGACCTGGTATCACGCAATAATCGGACAATTGATGCTGCAGGACGCGCGTGGAGCCCTTGGCGATTTTGGATTCGCAATCTCCGCGTCGCCTGCAAAACCCCGAGCTCTGTTGTTGATTTCGAAAGATTTCCGTTTTCACATTCGCGAGAAGTAGTCACTGGCATATGACCTCGAAGTTCATGTCATCGATTCTATCACACAAAGAACAATAACTGGCACTGGTCAATTCTGGGCCTTGGCCCCTCAAAGGGTCTAACTTTTTTGTCGTTATTGAGTAGGATTGTTCGTCGATTCTCTACGAAACGATGGTGGCGCCGGCGTACGCGGAACACTCTTCGGACCCGGACGGGCGCTGCTCGCCGCACGACCCTTCGTCGCACCTTCACTTGGATTCAGAAGCATTCCCGTGCGATATGTCACAGCACGTCGTATGTGCATCAGATCTTGGGCAAACTCTTCATGCCGACACATCATCAACACAGCTTCGAGTCGGCTTTTGAAAAAATCCAGGTCTTTCTTCATCGCATCAAGATGAGCTTTATTGAGGAGCTGCGAAAAGCGGGCCCACATCCCTGACGTCTTGGTATACTCATGTCCTGCAGCTTTCAGGCAGTCACATTTTTCAATACCCTTTTCAAGTCTCGGACGATTCACCTGATGGACGTATGGGCATTCGATACCGCGTTGATCAATGGCTCGCAAGAGATAGAGTAACCGTGCACAGTCTGAGGAAAGTTTTCGCAGATCGTTCAGCTCGTTTCTCGAAAGAGGTAGCGGCTGTTGCATGACAACTTTCTGTCTAAGAGGAGTCAGATGAACCGTCTGACGAATCGGCTTGGGAATGGGGTTGCTGACCCAATTTTCTAGGGCCTCATAAAATTCATAAGCATCAAACGATTGAAGTTGGGTTTCAAGATTCCGACGCTCTTGCTCTTCACGTCGAGCCTCTTCCTTCTTTTGCAACTCTTCTCGTTGCTGTTGTGCGTTTGGTGGTGGATGCACGGAATGCCTCTCTTCCTAAGTCTTCGATTAAGACAAAAACCGTACAACATAATACAACATATTTGTTTTTTTTCAAACAAATATATTATTCGTTGTACCTCCAATGTAGAAATTTCCGGATTCCTGAAGGGCTAGTTCAAAACTAGCCCAGCAACTAATCTTAGAAACGGTGGTTGGATCCGTGGCAAAAAACGTCGTTTCTAGACTAATGGGTATACACCGGTTCCAATTGAAAGTTGGGGTTTTTTGCCGCGTTAAAGCCTCAATCTTTGATCCATCAAAAAACATCCAATAGTACATTAGGGGGTGTTTTTCGATGGTCAAATCTCGAGCCTTTTCCACGACAAAAAATCTCAACTTTCAACCGTCAGCGGTATATGTCTATTTTCGAGGAGGCCAGGTCTCGATTCTTGAACAGTGCTCAACGGGATATCCTTGGAGCATGTACCGAATTTTCCACGTAAGTTCAGAAAATCTTTTGTCCTGCATCATTAATTTAAAATCTATCGTATCCAGGTCGGTTTGGCGAACTGAAATCTGCCGAAGAGCTTCGCATTCAGAAAGGGCAGCAGAAAAAATTCTATTTCGGAACAGAACTCCCAGTTTTTCCGGAGTTATCACACATCTCTGATAGAGGTGCACAAAAAAATCTTGCTCTTTTGGATTAAGGCAGGAAAACGAGGGCAGCAACTCGGCTAGCGTCTCATCAAAATCCTCGGCACAAGCTCCGGGAGAATCCGCTTGTTCTCGTAGATCAGCATGCCCTGCAACAGGTTCTTCAGGATGGGTGTCACGTTCCTCTCCAAGCATAACTTTTTTAGATGAGGAGATGGCATAGGCAAGCAACGTTAACCCATCATCTGGGAGAGAACATGTTCCATTGCGATACTCGCCTAATTCTGGGCACCCACAACCATTCTTTATGAAAGACTCCAGCATCCGTAAAAAATTTCTCGATGCTGCATGTCCAGAATCTTGGTCTCGTGATTCGACTAATTTTGCCGCAGCAAAAGCCTGTAGCATTTCAGTAAGGCTCAGGGGACTATAGCTCGGCCCTCCACAAGAAGAGAGCAGCGCTCTTAGAGCGTTTGCCTCGAGAAAAGGAAAGAATTTACTCGAGATTTGATATTTGTGATTGGGCAGCTCAGCAGCCTTTTTATCGTGCGATTCATCAACTGCAACTTTTGCTCTCTTTGCAAGAGGTTCTTGAGATGCTTGCGACTTAAAGAAACAGGCTGCGGCGCTCATGAGTTCAGGAAATATAATTCGGACCGCAGTGGAATTCAAACGTATGTCTCCACCATCTGCATCGAGAACAGAGAAAGATTTTTTTGGTTCAACTACACCCATCGCGTCCTTGAGGCGTTCACCGAGTGCCGCTCTATTAGTCTTGATAAATTCCTGAATTTCGGGATTCGCCATTTTGGAGGCCGTTTTCAAAAGCGCGTACACTTCCCTTGGGCACGTTCTAGCGAAAGACAAATCCCTAGAACCCACCAAACAGTCCAGGAGGTCGGCTATTTTTTCTGGGTCTTTGGATTCAATAACAGTATGCATGGCTTCCTCTCTTGAATAACCAGGCAGTGACCGATCATTTAAACTCGCAACCAGTGAGCGTACCGACATAATAACCTCTATTTAAATTTGCATCTTATTTATCAAGAATAACAGAATAAATTGTATCAATAATTGACAATATTAAACAAACTAATTGTAGCTCCAATGTAGAAATTTCCGGTTTTGCTACAATTATACTTTACCTGTTGTTTACTGGACTTTAGCATTTTTTGGGCACCGAGTTCGCAGAGCGTTGTCTTTCAGACAATTGCATTTATCATAGATCGGCCTAGGCAGGCCATCTATGATAAATGCAAGAAGTATGAGAGACAACGAATGCGAAATCGGTCTCAA
>CAINFV010000117.1 GCA_903848235.1 Chlamydiia bacterium
CTCTCGAACGTGGCCGATTCATCACTCTCGACGGCCCCTCTTACAGAACCCGCCACCTTAAACTTGACGACCCCAAGACACCCGTGTTACAACCGGCCATTATTTCCGGAAATCAGCTGCCATCTTTTCCGGAACCCACAAACATAAATACTTCCATCATCACCGAGTAAATCGCGCATCAATATCAACCGTTCATAGATCATCGAAATGAAAGAGTCGGCACCGTGTCCCCATGTGTCACGGTAGGCGATTTCCTCCAGGATGTTTGGCTTCTTGGTGAATGTATCGTCGCCAATTTCAATATCCATGGAGAAGTCAGCGCCTACATCAAATGGTGGATCAATATAGATAAGTTTGAGACCACCCTGATTTTCGATCTCCTCGCGCAGTGGGCCGTTCTTCAAGCTGGAGAGTATTAGTTTGTTGTCGCCCCAGATAAGCTTGTTCGTCCAGCCCTTGAGCTGCCGTCCGCGATTGTCAAAGGGAAGAAACATCTGACGCCCTGTGTCTTCTGGCTTCTCAGCGCGGGGCTCATCCACCTGCTCGATGACCTGAAATGGCAGCACGATATTACAAACCTCGTTCGTCTTGCCGTTCCAGACCAGCTCCACCTCGCGTTTATCCTCAAACAACAGAAAGCGATACTTCTCAGGCAATGGCCTACCAGCCTCAACAAATCGCAGGATTTCCTGTTTTTCTTGCTCGGTCAGACGCATACCTGCACCTCTTGCCTCTATCTTAAGGCATACTCTGTGGGCAATCTTACGTCTTAATCTTATATCTCAAGTCACCCCACTTGACAAATAGTAAAGTGCGGCCCATATATATTTCAGGCTGGGTGAAGCACCCAGGCCGGTGTTCTTTGAAAGCAGAATCCTCCTTTTTGCTGGAGATAGTGTCGCCTACGCGATGCGCGAATAACACACGCGCATCGTCTTGATGGCCAGTGTAGTCAAACTGGCCGCGGGGACGAACCCCGCATGTTACCCGGCGTATCTTGGTCCGATATCCTGCGTATTAGTCAGCTTCTCAGACGTACGTAAGCTGTTTAGATGTTAGGTTAGAGGGCCATTCGCTGCTGCAATAAGAGGGGCGCTGGGTCCGACTTTGAGCCTTCGTTCCATCTTCTCCCTCCACGGGCGACGCGGATGTCTCTGGGCGCGGACGTCGAAAACGACGCCCGAGAAAGGAGGACAGCGCAATGGCTAATTGCGTTGAGGCTTTGGACAGATGCATCCAAATTCTTCAAAGGATGCAGACCGGCGAGAAGATGGAGCCGGCCGACCAGTCCGAGATCGCAATGGCGATCGAACAGCTTCAAGCCGCGCGACAAGAGGCCGAGGTGCTGGGTGATAAGAGATGGGAAGCAAAGAGATTTCTTATCCTCGCAACCGTCGGCAAAGTCGCAGAGGCGATTTGGAAGATTGTGATCGATCTACAGCGATGAGGAACGGGAACGGCAAGAAGGTTCAACAGATCGGAGGTTGGTTCGCCCATGGACGTAGGAAGGGCGGTTAAAGTTTGCAGAGCAGCAAAGAGATGGCAGCAGCAAGACCTTGCCAACAAGGCAGGGCTGTCGCCATCTTACATATCTCTTATTGAGAGCGGCCGGCGTGAACCACCATTGTCGGTTTTGCGCAGGATCGCCCAAGCCTTTGAAGTCCCTGTCGACCTACTTCTTCTTCTGTCACTTGATGAGAAAGACACCTCAAAGGCAAAGCCAGGTGAAGTTCATGCATTGGCTCAAGAGCTTCTACATCTCGTGACAATGCAAAACGAGATGCCGGATTGAGTATCACGTTTTCTTGCCAGTCTGTTGGCGTCAACTCCATTCGTAAACTTGGGGTTATGCTCGGGTATGATTACAAGTGGATGCGTCAAATTGGTGAGAACGTCTCACAGTACTACAAACCCTTCATAAGAAATAAGAATGGCAAAGAAAGAACAATTCACAATCCCATTTCGCCACTTAAAACGATACAGTCACGCATACATAAACGCATACTTGCCCCTATCGAACTTCCCATTCATGTGCAAGGAGGGGTGAAGAGTCGTTCGCCCCTAACGAATGCTTCTCTTCATTCTGGTAACGAAGTTGTTGTTGCCATCGACATAAGAGACTTCTTTCCATCGGTAACGGATCGATGGGTATTCCAGATATGGCGTGAACAGTTGGGTTTTGGTCGAGACGCCGCCAAGCTCCTAACCAGATTGACAACCCTTGATAATCAACTACCTCAAGGGTCACCAACTAGTACATCCCTTGCAAATCTTGCGATGCTCTGTGCGGATTCGGAAATCCTGGCAGGACTCGCTAGTGGGTTGATTTACAGCCGTTTTGTTGATGATATAACCATTTCTGGCGGAGATGAGGCAGCGCAGTCAATACCTTATGTGGCTAAGATTCTTTCGCGCTATGGATTGCGGACACACAGAAGTAAGAAAAAATGCAAGGTAATGCGCGCGGGCATCGCTCAAACTGTAACGGGCCTTACTGTGAATGAGAAAATTGCAGTGCCTGATCGCAGGCGACAGCAGATACGCGCAGCAGTCTTCAAGCTTGAGAAGGCATCTTCGCTAGAGCAAAAAGAACTTTTACCAGAGGTTCTTGGGCAGGTGAATTGGCTTCGACAGACAAATGCGGATCAGGGTGAGAAATTACTTGCACGAGTAGCAGAAGTATCCAGAAGAGTCAAATGATAAGAGGGTTTTGCATTCGTTCTAGATTTCGGCAACAAACTTGATTTCAATTCAATCATACGCGACATCAAAATGTTACCAGTGAATGTTGCGGAATGTGAGCTTTGCAGCCGTTGCGTACGGCGAATGATGATTCGCCCTTGTGGCCGTAAAGGGTTGGTGGGACTGTCCGGTTTGCAAATCCTACAGGCCAATCGGGAGATTGGCGTTCCCGGGAGAAGGCTATAGGCGTTTGCTTTTCAGACCGGACACGGAAAACTCTACAACTGTAGTAATATGGGGACAACAGAACCACTCCTGGCACCCGTCCGTCATCTCCGGAGATGACGGACGGTTGCCAGGAGGAGACGTTTTGGGCGGTTTGCAGCAAAAACATGTGTTTAGAGTAGCGCATTTTGAAAGCCGAGTCAAAGTGAGATAAAGGTTTCCTGCTGCGTGATTGCTCGGGGCTGAC
>CAINFV010000118.1 GCA_903848235.1 Chlamydiia bacterium
AGTTCTCAGCGTTGAAGACCCTCCCGTCATTGTCCAGCTCAACGGACAAAGTCGTTCGAGAGGCTTCTAAAGGTCGTTTCCGCATCATGGTAACCAAAATTAATGAGGCTTTTGCAAAATGAGCGGCTGCGATATGCGAAGCGCCGGCGACAAAGAGAGAGCATATATCGCTTTCAATTGAAACTCGAAGTTTTTTGCCGCGTTAAAGCCTCGATATTTAAGCCATCAAAAAACATCCAATAGTACACGACAAAAAACCCCAACTTTCAAGTGGAAGCAGTATAGAATGCCTTCAGCCTCTCTGTGAGGTCTGCAAAAGTCTCTTTTAGCACTGGACAGGGTGGAAGGGAGTTGAAAAAGGCTTTTCCGTAGGACTTTGTCAGCAAACGGTTGTCAAGACAGACAACAGCGCCTCTGTCATCTTTCCTTCGTATCAACCTCCCAAATGCCTGCTTAAACCTCACACATGCTCGTGGAAGGCTATAGGTGAAAAAGGGATTAGCACCGTTTTTCTTCAGCTCTTCCGCACGCGCTTCTGCTAAGGGGTCTGACGGCACGTCAAAAGGCAGCTTTGCGATGATCACAGAACGAAGAGCAGCACCGGGGACATCAACACCCTCCCAGAACGATGCTGTGGCAAAGAGCACCCCGTTATTAACCCCTCGAAAGGCATCGATGATAAGCCGTCGAGATTGATCTCCTTGCTTGAGGAAAGAGTATGGAGAATCACGCAGGAGCTGCTGGGTCTTCTCAAAAGTCGACTGCAGCATGGCATATGACGTGAAGAGGACAAGCGCCCCACCGCCGCTTGCCACAATGAGCTTAGCACACAGAAAGGGAAGCTGTTCGGCATATTCCCTTGTATCAGGAGCTGCGATGTCAATAGGAACACCGAACAGAGCGTGGTGTTCGTAGTCAAAGGGAGATGGGTAGATAATCCCTCGGACAGGGCGGTCAATCAGAGGGGATGCAAGCCCAAGGCGTGACTGACAAAAATTAAAGCTCTTCTGAGAGGTGAGCGTAGCACTGCATAGCACCGTTGTCTTCGCAGGGGAGAAGAGATGATCTCGAAACGTCGATGAGAGGTCAAAAGCTGCCTGGACAAGGGTGATAGCACCCTCCTGCTGTCGGCGTTCTAGCCAATGCACAGTGCCGTCCCCTCCACACGTCATAAAAAACTGCCGAAGAATAAGAGCCGCAGCACTCAGACGCTGACAGGCAACGTCTAGCTCGAGCTTCACAGCACGCCTTTTCTCGTCGTTAGAAAGGCAAAGCCCTGAAGCAGCATCACGCCATACCGCGCATAAGGAGAAGACTCTGTCTTCAGCCTGAGGCACAAGGCGTTCTTTGAGATCTAAGAACAGCGAATGCGAGCAGTGCGACGCCTTCAGCCGGTATTTCTGCACAAGGTCGCTATCTTGAGAGGAGTGAGGAAACAGCTGCTCTGTGAGGGCTTCTACAGCAGAAAACAGCTCATCGATTGCCTGTTGTGCTTGACGCCCGCGTATGGAGAGCTCTTCTAAGGCTGCCATCCGCCGAGCACGGTCTTCTTTCTTCTTCGCCCCCGAAAAGAGCTGCCTGATCTTTGCTCCCTTCTTGTCAGAAGAATCAGGGAAAAGAAGAGAGAACAGCTTAGCAAATTCTATCCGATTTGACCGTCGAGCAAAAAACTCTGTTGCCACATCTTCGAGATGATGGGCCTCGTCAATAATCAACCGTTTCAAGGGCGGAAGAATGCACGACTCATCACGGTTGCCGCTTTCTACACGGCGCACGAGATCTGCAAATAGAAGATGGTGGTTAGTGAGAATAAGGTGAGCATCATGAAGCTCGCGACGGGCAGCGAGGAAAAAACAAGATGACGAGTGTTGGCAGTGGCATGTAGAACAGGTGTCGATATCTGCTGCTACAGTATCCCAGCATTGGTTGCTGACACGAAAGAAAAGCTCTGACCGAGAGCCGGTTGTCGTGCCCTTACACCATGAGCAGAGAGCCTCTTCTTCTTTTGTCGGCTTCGTCAGAAATGACCTCTCGCGAGTCAGCCGTTGAAATTTTTCTAGGCATACATAGTTGCCCATCCCCTTTGCCAGAGCCACGTGCATCTCTTTGTTGAGAAGCTTAAGGGCAATGGGGATATCTTTATGTAATAGCTGTTCTTGGAGAGTGATGGTATTCGTAGCGACGATCACCTGTTCACCCATCTCTGAGGCGAACAGCAGGGCGGGGAGAAGATAGGCAAGGCTTTTCCCAGTTCCTGTCCCAGCCTCTATCAATGTCACATGCTGTTCTAGAAGAGCGTTCAGCACTTCTTCTGCCATCTGGCATTGCTCAGGGCGCTCTTCGTAGCTTGCCATAAGCTTCTTCATCGAAGAAGGATCCATGAGATGACGAAGGCCATCGACAAGACTGTCTGTCATAAATACCAGCGTTCAACAATGGTATGAGCGATGACGCACACCACAAACCAGCGGTGACGGATTGGCTCGAGTTCTTTCCAGTCTATTCTTCTTCTAGCAGGTCAAGAAAGGCTCGCAGCTGCTTTGACCGTGTAGGATGACGCATCTTTCGCAGTGCCTTCGCTTCTATCTGACGAATACGCTCTCTGGTGACGTTAAATTCAAAGCCAACCTCTTCGAGGGTTTTCGGCTTCCCGTCCAATAGGCCAAAGCGACGGATGAGCACCTTGCGCTCTCTGTCAGTCAGTGTTTCCAACACTTCATTCATCTTATCTTTCAAGATAGAATAGCCGGTGGCTTCTGACGGCGAGTCCGCACTGGTGTCTTCGATGAAATCTCCAAACTGACTCTCCCCACTATCACCGACTTCTGCCTGTAGTGAAATAGGATGCTGAGCAATCTTATAAATCTCTCGAACTCTGTCAGGGGTGATGCCGACCTCTTCTGCCAGCTCTTCAGGAGTAGGCTCACGACCTGATTCCATCATCAGCTTCTTGGCACCACGCAAGACTTTGTTTATAGTCTCAATCATGTGCACAGGGATACGAATGGTCCTCGCCTGATCGGCAATAGCACGGGTCACGGCCTGACGAATCCACCATGTGGCATAGGTAGAAAACTTATATCCTCGTCGATATTCGAACTTCTCTACGGCTTTCATCAACCCCATATTCCCTTCTTGGATAAGGTCCAAAAAGGAAAGCCCACGGTTGGTATATTTTTTTGCGATGGAGATGACAAGGCGGAGGTTCGATTCCACCATCTCTCGCTTCGCTTCCTGGCTTTTATCTGTCCATCGCTGAAGCATACGGACGTCTTTCTTAAACTCTTCAAGACTTCTGCCTGCAGCAATTTCAAGCTTTCGCAACCGTCGCTTCGCTGCTAGCAGCTTTGCATTAGCGAATTTATTTCGCGACGCTCGTGGTGTCAAATCTTGGATTTCGCGCTCTAAGGATAAAAACCGCTCATAAGCACCCATGATGACCTCGCCAAAGTCATCGATGATATTATGACGCAGGTGAAGTGCTCTAAGGTATGCTTGTGTGCGGATTCTTGACTTCTCTACTTCTGTCCTGATGCCCTCTGCATGCTTTTGAGGAAACGCTTCCAGCAATCCACGCAAATTTTTCTCTAAGAAGACGTCTTCTTCTTTGAGCAGCTTCGCTAATTTTGGCAGCAAGCGTAAATATTCCTGTCTGTTTGCCACTTCCTTTTCGCTGATAACCTTGTCAAAGCGGTCTTTGCCAAGCATCAAGCTCTGGGCAATAGAAATAGACTCCCGTCCCGAATAGCGAAAGCGCATGATAATGCGCTCAATTTGAATCTGTGCCTTTTCGATGCGTTTTGAGATCTCTACTTCTTCTTCACGACTTAACAGGGGGACAGATCCCATTTCTTTTAAGTACATCCTGACAGGATCGTCTGACGATCCTTCAGAGCGCTTGGGAAGAGCTTCGAGTTCTTTAGCCTCTTTCTTCCTCTCTTTTTGACGCTCGACTTCAGATTGATTCATAATCTGGATATCGAGGCCACCGAGAAAGATCAGCACCTGATCAATCTGCTCTGCGGAGTCAAATGAGAGAGGCAATACCTCATTGATCTCCTCGTAGGTGAGAAACCCTTGATCCCGCGCTAAGGCAATCAGTTCTTCAACTTTCTGCCGTTGCTGAGGCGAAAACACATCTTTAAAATTTAGTCGAGTCATCCTGCCCTTACGATACAAAACGAAAAAAAATGATGAAGTTTTCTTTCCATTGAAGACAAAGCGCCCTCAAATGTGGACATCACGACTTTTTACACCTCAATTGTCATCGATGTGCTCGCAGTCATAATTATCCAACTCAGAAACGAAAAACTCCAGGAGACTACCATTATACCAAAACCCAGCAAAAAGGCCAGTTAAGTGTTAGACTCGAGTTAAGGCCGGATAAGAGTGACATTCGATTCGCGCCTGAGATACCCTCGAACGGGACCATCTCTTTAACTGGACTTGAGTAAAGGATTGAGCATGCAACGTTTTGCTTGTCTTTCGACCGGAGAGCGTGTTGAAGCTACAGAAGCGACGCACCATGTCGACTACTACTGCCCTGAATGCAATGACATTGTCCGTGTGCGGCGTGGTGAAGAAAGAGCTCCCCATTTTTTCCATAAAAATGAGGGGGCGTCGTGTCATATTCGTCTCAAAGGCGGGCTCCATCTTGCCGTGCAGTCCAATCTCATCCGTCTCCTAGGGCCGACAACATGCACCTGTGAATGCTATTTCCCAGCAATTTCCAGAGTCGCCGACATCGCGTACCACCCACAAAACATCGTCTTTGAAGTACAGGTCTCGCCGATAGATCCTCAAGAGGCTCTTGCCAGAACGTTAAGCTACTGGGGCATCGGCTGGCATGTAATCTGGCTGCTCCACGCAGCAACCTTCGGCAAGCCGACAGCCTCACCCTTTGAAAGAATCCTTTTGCCAATACCTCATTACTTTACGGATATAGGATACAGAGGGGGGGCTATATGGGATGAGTCTAGCTCCGTCCGGGGATCAAAAAGATATTGGTATTCTCTTCCTCCGCATCGAAAAATAATCGATGACCTGTCCATTACCATCCTCCGCTCACCATCTGCAACCCCCCTTCGTCAAGGCTTCTCCAGTTCCGCTGCTCGTTACGTGCAGATGCGGCGAACCTCATGGTCGTGTCACTTCCAGCACGACCTCTTGTCATCAACAATCCTTGATACAGAGAGCCGAAAAAAATCATGGAACTGGGCCTTACTGTGGAAACAGGCTAAAGTAGCCTGCCATCTTTTTTGGCTTCGATGTATTGGATAGAAGTTTTAAACCAGGGTTGCTACCTATTCGTTAGGGGCAACGATGTTGGGCGAGCCAGATTGAGCGATTCGAGACAACGTCAAGGGTGTAACCCTTGACGAGGAGCGAAGCGCTCTAGATGGCCGTCCAACGAAGTTGAATCTAACGAATAGGTAAGCAACCCGGGTTTTAAGAAGGGGTCAGCGTGACTAGGTCTTCGAGGTTATCCCATGCGATACGAAATGCCACCCAGCGCCCTCCGATCCGCTCATCCGTGAAATGATATGGCTCAAACCGCTTCAAGCTCGCAAAGGAATTTTTGTATTCCATGACAGCCGATCGCAGCTGATTGACAGATAGGCTAGGAGGAAGCTTTGAAGAGAGAAAAAACTCTGTAGGATATTCAAGGGATACTACGGCGAACGGTGTTGAATTCATCTTCTGTACGACATCGAAGAACTTCCGACGTACCAGCAAGCGATGCTCATTGGCCGGCCAATCGTTGGCAAGATGGAGGTCAAGCCCCTTTTGGCATGTTGATAATAGGAGTAATAACGCTGGTACAGGCCGGGGAGCTACCTTTTGTATTGCAGGCGCCGTCTTCCCAGTCTTTTTCTTTGATGCTAAGGAAACCTCTTCATCCTCTTTTCGCAAGAGAGCTCTGACTTCAATAGAATGCTGCCGACGCTCTTGCTCGAGCTGCACCATCAAGCGATCAATTTCAAATGTCAAATCCTGGATAGTGTGACAACACGAATCAGTCGTCTTTTGCACCTCCACAAGTTGCCCTTCAGCCTCTTGCAGCCTCTCTTTTAATCCTGTTTTTTCTTGTTCTAGATCCGACAACCGTTGTTTTGAAAAGAGCTCTGTTTCTTCCAGCCGCCTGATATTTTCGATTAATGACACCTTCTCATCAGCATGAGCTTTGAGCTGGAGATCCCTCTCGTCTGGCAGGGGAGGCGACATCGGTGCCGCAACCGGTGATGCAGGCTTAAGCGTCCTCTTGGGAACTATTTGGGGCTTTGCCAACAGATACCACCAGATGGTGATCATCACCAAAACGCCCTCTGCAGCAACGAAAATCCATTTTGACTCTGCAAATGAGTGGTACCTCTTCAGAGCAGAAAAGATCGTAGCTTGCGCTAAGAGAAAAAAAATGAGACACAGATGAGCACTTTTTCGCATCGAGATTGGCCCTTCAATCCAAAGAGGCTTTTGCAAAACGAGCGGGCGCGATATGCGAAACGCCGGCGACATAGGGAGAGTTTATCTCGACGAAGCCAATAGCGCTAGCTATTGGTGAGGAGAGATAACCTCTTCTTTCGAGCCGCCACGAGCAGAGAGCACCCGCTCATTTTGAAAAAAACCTCAAAAAGATATATTTATTTGCAGAATACCTTGTTAGCTCTTTCCTGGCGAGATTCTGTGATATCCCTCTTCTTGTTCAAGAATCGGTATATACCGCTGACAGTTGAAAGTTGAGGTTTTTTGTCGCGGAAAAGGCTCGAGATTTGACCATCAAAAAACACCCCATAGTGTACTATTGGATGTTTTTTGATGGCTCAAAGATCGAGGCTTTAACGCGGCAAAAAACT
>CAINFV010000119.1 GCA_903848235.1 Chlamydiia bacterium
AAAAAACAAAGATGCCTTGATCTGGAGATGTGCAGTATGTTTTTTTTGCTAGTCAAAATCTGGACAAAAAGGGTAGGTTTATCCAGATATGTCCATATTTTATCGAGCAGTTACTAACCCCTCCCCTACTTCTCGAATTAACAGGCTCAGTTCATCACAATTAACACTTGCATGCTCCACATACCATCCAGGAGTCTGATCTAGCTGCAGCATAGTTTATGATATTTAACAACTTGATTTTGGAAACTTAACCTGGACTTTAGCATTTTTGAGGCACAAAGTTCGCAGAGCGTTCTCTCTTTATATGATAAATGCAAGAAGTCTAAAGAGAGAACGAATGCGAAATCGGGCCCTAGTCCAGACTGAGTATTGCTATCCGATTTACATCACCTGCTGCTGGTAGAATTGCTCTTGTTCGACGATCTCGTCCATACGGGCAATTACGCCATTTTTTCTACAGTTGTAGTTTAAACCCGGGTTTAAAGCATGTGACTCCTGGGTAGCAGGAGACCACTCCTCTTCCAGCTTCTGTCACTTGTTCGAATTTTTTTCTCATAGAGATTCCATGAGAAAAGGCCAGCAGCTGTCTTTTAAGCAGCGTGTGCAGCCCGCCGTTTCCCAAGAGCTACCATTTGCAGTCGCTGCTTGACCAAGCGCAATGCTTTGGAGACATCGTCTAAAAGCTCCATAGCTCTGTTTTTCGAGTTTTCGTCGAAAGGATCTTTATTGATGAAGAAATATCGGCCGCCCCATGCAACTAAAGAGACAACGCCTGTCGCCGCTAGGATAGCAGCGCCTGTTGCCTGTGCTGCCACTGGAACGGGAACTAAGAAAAAGGCGCCTCCTACAATAGCTCCAACAGAAGAAGCAAGGTCTGCGGCTTTATATCGAAGTTGCGTAGTGGCTCTCCCTGCAAGGATTTTGACCAGATTTACATCCTGCTCGGTGACAGAGTGGGAAGCGATGTGATCCCGCAACGCATCTACCCGTTTTACCAACTCTATACCTCCTTTCTTCGAGATCATCAGCTGCTTGCGGAGCGGCTGAATCCCCTCAGAATCTATGACAGCGAGGGCTTGCGCAAGAGCCGTTGCCTTTGCTTCATGGGTAGCTGCCTGTTGATACTCTTTCATAGAATCGTTGAAGGCGTTCACCAATTTCCTACTCTTATGAGTAGAATGGGCGCCGAGTCCTAAGGAGATAAAGCCAACAGCAAAGCTTATCATGCCGAATATCGGTATCCACTGAACGGCATGCTTCCCAATAGTTCCTGCGGCAGATAAAATTTTGCAGACAGTAGCCGCTGTATTAACGACTGAATCCATATGGGTGACAAATAACAGCGATGCCTTCAGGCGATCCCCAGGCTTCTTTGATTTATCAATGATCTTTCTCACATCATCGACAGCATGCTTGATAGAAACAAGCCCTAGGATGATATTGGGCCCTTTAGAGATATGTAGGGCAACCTGCAATGACTTAGAGAGATCTTTGAAAAGACCTGCAATGCCGGCTGCTTGGCGGAAAATCCCGCCAATAGCTTTCGCCCCTTTCAAAGGCTTCAAAGGTTTTTTTGCCAAACGATGGATGCGGTGTAGTGTTGTACTCTGAGGTTTATCCGTACCGGCAACCGATAGAACAGGAGTAACGGCAGGCATATGAAGGCTCCTTTTGGGATAAAAAAGTATATAACCTCTAACGTAACATCTCTTTCGTATAGGCCTTCAACTTCTCTGCCCGTAAAAGCGTCGCCTTCTGAATCTCTTCTAACGAGCCACCAGGGGAGGCTGTCAGCATGCAATACACCTTGATTTTTGGTTCTGTGCCCGAAGGGCGAACAATGATCTTCGACTCATCTTTCAAGGTATAAAGGAGGACATCGGCTTTGGGTAGATCTTTCCCTATGCGATACTTCGGATCCCCTTGGAACTCAATGGATAGCAAATCTTCAACGGCAATAGTCGGTGTTCCACTAAAGCTCTGTGGCGGCGTTGCTCTCAGCTCTGACATCACAGATGCCATACGATCCCTTCCTGCCTTCGTCTCCCCAAAGGAACAGGTGACCATTGACTCATCGAAATACCCGTATTTTTCCCATAGCTCATGGAGAGCGTCGACGAGCGTCTTCCCTTGTGCTTTCATATGCCATGCGATCTCTGCGATGACACATGAGCTGATAACCGCATCTTTATCTCGCGCATGCGTTCCATATAGATAGCCATATGACTCTTCACAGCCAAAAATAAACTGCTCTTGCCCCGGGCTCTTTTCCATCTCCCCCATCTTCTGAGCGATGTACTTAAAGCCAGTAAGAACGTCGTAACACTTCGCCCCCCATGCTGTCGCAATCTTTTGGATAAGAGGTGTTGTTACTATCGTCTTGACCACTGCTGCCTGCTGCGGCAGTATCCCTCTTGCTGTTAGCTGCCTGAAAATCCATTCCGTAGCTATCGATGATATCTGATTACCAGTGAGAATGTGCGGAGTGCCTTTGTGATTGACCACGACCCCTAGGCGGTCAGCATCAGGATCCGTCGCTAAAAATAGATCGAGACTTGCCGCCATCATAGCATCAATCCCAAGTCGCAGTGCCTCTTCTACCTCTGGATTTGGATATCGTGCCGTAGGAAAGTCTCCGTCGGGGATCATCTGCGGCACGACGAATGACAGATTGGTAATCCCCACCTGATGCAATGCTTGGGGTACAAGGGTTCCTCCTGTGCCATGGAGGCTGGAATAGATGACGTTAAGAGAACTTTTATCAGCTTTGGGCCATAACTCAAGGGGGTGGATGGCCTCTAAATAGGCCTCGTCAATCTCTTTTCCAATGATATGTATATACGGATCTTGCTCAGGAGATACTGGAATCAGACCTCCACGGCGTACCCCATCTACTTCCTTGGTAATACCCTCATCATGAGGAGGAAGCACCTGCCCTCCATCTGACCAGTATACCTTGTAGCCATTGTATTCTGGTGGGTTATGAGAAGCTGTCACCATAATGCCTGCCTGGCAGTGAAGGTAGCGGCAGGCAAAAGAGACGAGTGGTGTTGGCCGTAGGTCTTTGAATAAAAACACCTCTATCGACGAGGCTGCCAGCACGCGTGCTGCCTCAAGAGCAAAAAGCTGAGAGTTTTTCCGAGAGTCAAAGCCAATTACCACGCGGAGCATCTTCGCTCCTGGCTGCAGCTTCAGGTAGTTTCCTAAGCCTTTTGTCGTCTGCCGCACGGTATAGATGTTCATCCTATTCGGGCCGATACCCATTAACCCACGCATCCCACCAGTGCCAAAATGCAGATATGTGTAAAACGAATTTTCTAAGCCTTCTGGATCAGAACGACCCATCTCAATAATAGCTCTCTTTGTATCTGGGTCATAAGGACCTTCTAGCCATGCCTGTACATTTTTTAGAGCTTCTCCTGAAATCATTGCTGGCTGATCCATCGTCGGCATATTCCTCTATCCCCCAAAAACATAGTCAAAAATCCAGAGTTAACATGTAGCTATGAAGGCTGTTTCCTGCAAACAGTATTTCCGAATTTTACGCGATGCGCAAATTTTCGAGTCGGTAAAAACAACCTCTTCTTCTAGTAGCAGGTCTGTTTTTGCCGATCGAATCTGCGGACATTTCTTGCGTCATCTATCCAACTTTCAATTGGAGGAGGTATACAACAGTGTACCAAAAATGCTGATACGGTCGGCCACCCTTTCCGCTGGATTCCATTTAGGGATTATCATGGCTCCAGCCCAAGGGAAGTGGCCGACTTTTTGTGCTCACTATGGGCAAGGCTCCCCAACAGCGACAGCTTAATGAATTCGCAGTTTTATTCTGCTGCTTTCTTTACTTTGTGCGTTTACTGCAGCGATTCTAAACTTTTTAGTTGAAGCCTTTTTCAGAAGATGGACCTTAAATACTAATTTATTTTTTGCTGAGATAGTCTCCACTACCTTTGATCGTTTATAAATTCGATAGAATTCCACCTCCGATGGGCTCGCCTTCCATTTTGCTTTTACGTGATAAAAATGTTTCTGAGCATGTTTTTTGTGGACAACGGCCCCTTCAAACTTCGATGGCGGAAGAGGCTGTTGATCATGACTTTGATAGGTATATTGGCACGCAATTGTAATCGGAGACCCCCCTGACGAGGTGATGGCCGTGACGTCAACTGTACCAACGGCTCCAGGAGGGGCTATTGCGGTAATAGATGTGGCCGAGTTTATCGTGAAACTCGAAGCGCTTAGCGCTCCAAACTTAACCTCAGTAACCCCAGTAAAATTCGTTCCGGTAATTGTCACTGAATTACCTCCCTCTGTAGGGCCGAAATTTGGAGCAAGATTTGTTATGGTTGTTTCAAAAAAATTATAGATATATTGGCATGCAATTGTAATTGGAGACGCCCCTGACGAGGTGATGACCGTGACGTCAACTGTACCAACGGCTCCAGGGGGGGCTATTGCGGTAATAGATGTGGCCGAGTTTATCGTGAAACTCGAAGCGCTTAGCGCTCCAAATTTAACCTCACTAACCTCAGTAAAATTCGTTCCGGTAATTGTCACTGAATTACTTCCCTCTGTAGGGCCGAAATTTGGGGCAAGATTTGTTATGGTTGTTCCAAAAAAATTATACGATGCTTGGACAACATTG
>CAINFV010000120.1 GCA_903848235.1 Chlamydiia bacterium
CAACGATTGAGTAGAGTTGCGCAATGCTTCAAAAGACTTCCACAAGACTTCGTTGCCACCGAAAAATAATTGAAGGTTTGCAGGGATTGAGGCCTTGTCGACAACAGCAATCTGTTCCGAACTCCCAGAGGAAACATCCATACTAGCCATCTTTTTGACACGAAACTTTTTCGCCCCCTTCACAAAATCTCGTTGTGGTGGTCGAGGGCCTCTCAAGAAATGAGGATGTAACACCCCCCCGAATGCGGCAACCATCACCACCACCAAAAATACAGGGCCTTAAAATTAACTGGTTGCCTCCAAAAAAAAGGAGACTTGGTTGTTGAATCTTTTTCACTTTTTACAAATGAAATTCCTTCCTCCAACATAAAAAAGGCGTTATGGAAAAAAGAATTAAAAATATTTGTGAAATTGTAATTCGTTGCTTTAAATCCAAAGCATATTCTGATGGCTTTCTTCTTTTCATTTTGGAGAGAGCTAAAGCCAAGATAGATTTAAATTTGGGTGAGGAAAAATGTGTTTTATAGCTATTACAGTGTACCCCATCTTTTCTAAAATTCAAAGATTGCGGAGGTCGAGAAGATATCCGCACTGATTTGAGTCTCGATTACAAAGGTAGTTTCTAAGGAAGACTCAAACAATACCACATGTCCTCATTTTCTCTCACTTTCGTTGTACAACAGGTCATGCGTACGAAAGTATGGACAAGGACACCGTTCGCAACAAATTCTTCGACGCAGGTGTGAAGACACACACAAAAGACGGGATACATAAATGGCTGGAAATAGGCCCTGGTGCTCATGGCACCCTCACCAAGATGGTGTTAAGGGCACACGAGGAATGCACAATTGTTGCCATTGAGGCTGTGGAGGACAGCTGTAAACAAATCCGCAAGCTGCTCAAGCAAGACAGACGCAGATTGGTTGTTCTGCATGGGTATGCGGGAGAAGTTGCCCTGCCCACGAACAGTAACTTTACGGCTCTAATAGCAGAGATTCTCGGCCACTTTGGCTCCAGGTAAACTAATGTTTGTTCCTCGAGTTTTCGCATGTAATCTTCTCTAAGCGAGGGATATGTATTCATTCTCCGCTGCCTTGGAATGCAAACCCCCATGCTGGGCAGAACCTTACGGGTGGCTCTCCCTGCAGTCTTTGGCACAAAGATGGTGCCCGTGGACCTCTCGATAAGGGACGCTCATCTAACTATTTCGTGCGTTGGTCCCCGCCTTATGCTTTTCAGCAAGTTCCCGTTTAGGGAGACAGCGCTGTCTCCGATCTGCGGTACTATGGAGAGGTACAACTCACTGGATGTTTTGAACACAGACGACTTTCAAAAAGTCTTCTCATTTGAGTGGATAATCTGCGAGAAGACAATTGGCAGGCGCCCCTTCCACGGATTTGCATTTTTCTGCTTTTTCCAAGACAACGAGGGGAACGAAAAGTCATCTGGCCTTTGTGGTAAAGGCAGGGAAGATAGTTTGCAGGATGAGGGGCTGGCAGCTCAGACCATGAAAACGAGGAGCAAAGGAGGCACTGAGGAGTGCTGTACCAACTGGCAAAATGTCTTTCTGCCCATTGGACGCGGAGAGTTGCTAGTGGGTGCGGAGGACGTATTGTCCGTCACGGTGACGTGTAATGTTCTGCAGATGCAGCCTAGCTATACATTCCTTGTGCGTTTAAAGGAGAAGGGGAGTAAAGAGACGACAGAAGAGACGATCGAAGTTCATTATTCGGACCTAATGCCGCTGATCTGCACTGTCCAGCAATACAGGGCTCGAGATGATGCCACTTCAAAAAAATGCCAGAAAAGGAAATGTGCGGAAAAGGGTAAAGAGGGACTAGTCAGGCACAAGAAAGAGGACAGCTAGGGTCACACATAATTTGTTTTCGATCCCTTATGAAAATAATTTTCCTTTTAAATTAATTGTATTCAAACAAGTTAAACATGGAATATCAACTCGGGGCGAAGGGG
>CAINFV010000121.1 GCA_903848235.1 Chlamydiia bacterium
TGCTAGCCTATTTCCCGGATAAAAGCAGCAATAGCCGTTTGAAGAGTATCAATCGGAGTGTCACTTAAGTGGGCTTTTTTAAATTTATCGTATCTTTTTGACCAGTCGGCGAGAAGTCCTTTAAGAAATTCTTTCTGTTCCTGAGGAAGCTTTTTGAGATCTTGAATAGAATCCCCTTTGATTCTGGTTAGCCTTTCCACAACTCCACTTATGTCAATTGCTTTGTTCCCAATCTGAGAGGCAGGCTCAAAAAAACCGGCTGCATTTGTTTTTAAATAAGTGCGCGGTTGTATAGCACTTTGGGAACTTTTTGTATGCTGTCTAACTGCAACGAACATATCCACAAAAGCTCTTTGCGCCGGAGTGTCGCGATATCGTATCCCTTCAATAAGCCCGTCTGACCACCCCTTTAGCAATGTTACTGCTTCTTGAAAATTTTCAGCTCCTTTCTCATTTAGCTTTTCTAAGGCTACTTGCTCAGCACTTTTTCCCTTTTTTTGTTCCGCATGAACGACGGCTGCTGGCGGCTCTTCAATCTTCGTTTCTAGGTGCTCTTGAGCAACTACTGCTAGCGCTATAGGGGGAACTGCTTCCTCTTTACGCGGGGAACTAGGGGTTAGAAAGTCCTCGCCTTCGCGCAATCCTTCCGTTAATGCATCTACGGCTTTCGTCGTGGCGGCCCTCCTCGCGGCTTCTTCGGCTTTATTTATCTCAGGTTCTACAATCACCGGCACTGTTTCTTTTACTGGTGGTCGACGTGATTCGGCGGCAGGAACTTGTGCATGTGCTCCCATTTCGATTAACACTTTGCTCAGATGCGTCAGGGAAGTTGAGTAATTCCGCTTTTTCTCTTCTGGCTCGGTACCAACCTTAACTTGCAATGCACATATCTCCGATTGAACCTTCTCGTACAGAGACTGGATCGTTGGTTTTTGTGCCTCTTCCATTCTGAAGAGGAACTTATGGAAGAATCGAGCGATGCGTTGACATCCCCTTCCTATGGGATTACCAAATTTGGTCCAATAGGAGACCTTGGGATGCCCTGACGGGGATGCGGACAGACACAAATCAGCCTTCAACGCGATCTCGCGGACGCGACCTTCAGTAATAATTTTTGGATTTCCCTCTTTGTCGCAGATCCCAAAATCCTGACATATGTTTTGAAAGTAGTCTCGTGTAGAAACAAACATAGCGTCCCCCCTTCAAGTGAATGAATATCCCTTCCCCCCATATATCCCCATATGTCATTTAGATTCGAAATGTTTTTTTGAGGAAGTGAGCTGGCAGATATTTTCAGGAATTGAGAGCACACATTTCTGTCGCTGATGGAATGGCGAATTCTTTGTGAGTATTGGATCCGTGGCGGTTGAGTTTGCTATAGACTGACGCGTTCACTCACCTGGTGTTGATAGGCGATGTGTATCGAAAGATGAATCCCTTGTCGATGAATCGATACATCGTTTCGTGACTAATGCTTTTAAGAAAATTTTGCCGTTTCATTTAAAAAATCCATTGCTCTCTGATATTGCCCCTTATTTTGCAGAGTCAGTCGCGAAAACAGCCCCTTCTTTTGTAGACTTAAATATAAATTTGGATTAGGCTCTGAAGTAACCAAGAGAATCCCATGAAACGTGATCGTACCTCATTCCTCGGTAACTGGCTACATTCTAACGCCAGAAAACCGTTAGTTATTCGAGGAGCCCGCCAAGTCGGAAAAACTTGGCTTATTCGAGATCTAGCAGACTCTCAAGCTCGGCAACTTATCGAACTTAACTTCGAAAAACGGCCTGACCTGGAATCCCTATTCTCATCAAATGACCCGAAAGAGATCGTCATCAATATTGCCGCCGCAACGAGAAACAAAATCGAACCGACAAAAGCAATTCTGTTCTTAGATGAGATTCAAGCGGCGCCCCATCTATTAGAAAAACTACGTTGGTTTGCCGAAGATATGCCTGAACTTCCAGTAATAGCAGCTGGCTCTTTGCTAGACCTTACTCTGGCCAAGCATGAATTCAGCATGCCTGTCGGTAGAATAGGCTACCTCTATCTAGAGCCCTTATCTTTCGAGGAGTTTTTGAGTGCACTTGGCGAACCTGAACTTCGAACATATCTTCAAAACTATGATTGGAGCCTTACCATTCCAACAGCTATTCACACAAAATCGATGATGTTACTCAAAGAATACTTGGTAATTGGTGGAATGCCTGCAGCTGTCTTATCGTGGTCGACAGAAAAAGATCCGGACGCTATCAATCAAATACACTTCGACCTTCTAACAACCTATCGAGATGACTTCGCTAAATATAGTGGGCGTCTATCAATTGACCGCCTAAAAGATATAATGAACTCGATTCCTCGTCAACTTGGAAAAAAGTTTGTCTTCAAAGATGCCAATTCTGAGGTGAGCTCAACTCCTCTAAAACAGGCGCTTGAGTTGCTGTCTGAATCCAGAGTGTGTTCTCCAGTTGTGGCAACCAAAGCCAATGGACTTCCTCTCGGGGCAGAAGTTGACACGAAGTTCTCAAAAGTAATCATGCTCGACTGTGGACTTTCATGCGCATCGTTAGGACTTTCATTACACCAATTAACATCAGTATCAGAAATCTCCCTGATCAATAGTGGGGGTATGGCCGAACAGTTGGTAGGCCAGATACTGCGTACAGTGCTCCCCGCATACATTTCCCCTTCTCTCTATTACTGGCAGCGAGGGAAAAAAGGCGCAGAGGCTGAAATCGACTACGTTATCCAACATGAAGATCAGATAATTCCTATTGAGGTAAAAGCTGGGACAACAGGAACGCTCAGGTCACTTCATCAGTTCATGAAAGAAAAAAAGAAATCTATTGCGGTACGAGTTAATTCGGACATTCCAAGACTCGGTCCCGTACAGGTGAAAGACTCCTTCGGAACTTCTATTGAATATACCCTCTTATCACTGCCTTTCTACCTTTTAGGGCAGCTTCACCGACTCATCAAGAGCGCTGAGAACAGGACACAGACAACTGTCGGAAATTGAAAGTCCAGCTGAATGCTATGGGCGATGTGGAGTTATTGAGGTTGAGTTTGCTACAAACTGACGCGATCACTCACCTGGTGTTGATAGGCGATGTGTATCGAAAGATGAATTCCCTGTTGAGCAAGAATGTCGCTGACAACGCGTCGTGCCGTGTCAGGAGTATTGCACTCCGATGAGAGGTGGGCGAGGAAGACATAGCGAAGATCGGGGTGGGCCACATCAGCAATCAGCCGAGCAGCCTCTTCGTTTGACAGATGGCCGGTCCTGCTTAAGACCCTTCGTTTATAGATGTCAGGTCGGCTTGAGGCATGGACCATCTCTGGCTCGTGGTTTGCTTCTACATAGAGGATATGGCAGTCGCGAAGAGCATGGCGGATAGAGCTGGTGACAAAGCCAAGATCGGTGCACAGGCCGATCTTCTTGCCTTCTGTAGTGATCGTAAAGGCAATGGGGTCGACACCATCATGCTGGATAGAAAAAGGATGGATCTTCATCCCGAGGAATTCAAACGGCTCTCCCGTTGTGAAGATGGTGAAGCGAGGGCATTCCCCGATGCCTTCAACGATGGCCTCTGCGGTAGCGTAGTTTGCAAGGACTGGGATGTTATGACGAAAGGCAAGGGTTTTAATCCCAGCAATATGGTCGTGGTGCTCGTGGGTGACGAGGATGGCTTTGATGGAGTCGAGGGAGACGTTTAGTGTGCCGAGCCGGTCTTTGAGAGCTTTGGCGCTGATGCCAGCGTCGAAGAGGATGTTTCCCGCTTGCGTTGTGAGAAGAACAGCATTTCCCTTGGAGCCAGATGCTAATGGGCAAAAGGTGATCACAGTATGTAGCCTAACTTATTCTATGTCGGAGTTTTCGTAGTCTTCGCTGACAGAGGCCCCTTCATTTTTGGGGAAATTAATCCTCCGTGGCTTCGCCCCTTCCTGAGGGTCGACGATCCCTTGCTGTTCGAGTTGGTCCATGATGCTAGCAGCTCGTGCGTAGCCGATCTTAAGCTTTCTCTGCAGGAATGTCGTCGAGGCATTGCCAGTGGACAGAATGGTCATTTTCGCTTCTTCAAACAGCTCGTCGAGCTCAGCATCTTCAGCAGCTCCAAAGGCCTCGTTGTCGAGCCTTTCTAACGAGCCAATGAGGTAGTTTGGCGGGAGCTGGGTGGTGATGGCGTTGATGACGAGGCTTATCTCTTCATCGCGGACAAAGACACCTTGTGCACGGATTGGCTGCGAGCTTCCTGGGAGGAGGATGAGCATGTCGCCATTGCCAAGGAGGGTCTCAGCGCCGATGTCATCGAGGATGATTTGGCTGTTCACACGGCTGGCCACTTTGAAGGAGATACGTGCTGGGAAGTTTGCCTTGATCAGCCCCGTGATCACCTCTCGTGATGGCCGTTGTGTTGCTAAGATGAGGTGGATGCCCACAGCACGTGCCATTTGGGCGATGCGGGCGATCGGCGCTTCGACATCTTGGTTGGCAACCATCATTAGGTCTGCTAACTCGTCGATAATGCCGATGATGTAGGGCATCTTCTCAGGGATGGTAACATGAGCTTTGGCTTCAGCATCGAGGTCTGGTTTTCGCTTGTTAAAGCCATCGATGTTGCGCTGGCTTGTGAGTCGTAGGATTTCATATCTCTTTTCCATCTCACGAACGAGCCAGTTGAGGGATGCTGCTGCAGTATGCGGTTCTGTGATCACTGGGGCGAGCATATGCGGCAGTTCTGTATATGGCGCGAGCTCTACTTTCTTCGGGTCGATCATCAGAAAGCGGATTTCATCAGGGCGTGCGAGCATCAGAATTGACATGATGATCGAGTTGATGCAGACCGATTTACCAGATCCCGTAGCACCGGCGATGATGCAGTGCGGCATTTTGGTTAGGTCAGCGATCACAAGCTCGCCGTTGACCGCCTTTCCAAGGAGCATAGGGATTTTGAAGGGAGAGCCCCGTTGCTGATAGGCAGAGAACACCTCTCGGAAGTTCACCTCTTGGGGCGTTTGGTTCGGGATTTCAATTCCCACCGCTGCCTTTCCGGGGATAGGAGCGATGATGCGGATTGACTTAGCTTCCATATTCAGAGCTATATCATGTTCGAGAGTCTTGATCTTCCCTACTTTGACACCTACCGCCGGGTGGACTTCAAAAAGTGTGATGGTAGGGCCGCAGTGGATCTGTCCTACTTTCGCTTCGATGCCAAAGTTCATCAGCGTGGCTTCCAGCAGGTCTGCTTTGTCTTTGAGCTCCTTTTTGAGCTCTGAGACGTCAGTCTTTTTGCATATATTCAACAGGTCGACGCCTGGAAGGTGGTATCCAGAGAGATCTTGAGGGGTCACTGGCTTCTTGCCAACTTTCCGAACTGTGATAGCTGTTTTGACAGCGAGCGGCCAGATGGGCTCACCTTCTTTCTGCCGTCGGCCATCACCAGGTTCTGGCGTAGGGTCTGCCTCTTGGCCAAAACGTACTGTTCTCTCTGGCGCTTCTGTAAAGCGTGGGGGCTTTTCTTCTTTTTCTTCACCCCCGCTTTCCTTCTCAGAGGTTGCCGGCGTCTTTTTCTCCTTTTTCTCCGGGCTCTGCCATAGAGAACGCAGATCGACATCAAAGAGGAGCATGAGGCAGACGAAGAGAGACGTGGAGGCAAGCAGTGCTGTTCCAATGAGGCTAAAGAGGCGCTCGAAGTTGACATAGGGGAGGAGGCGGTAGATGGCGGCAGCAGGAGCTCCGCCAATACGAAATTGCCAGGCTTGCGAGGGCGCAGCACCAAGGAATTTTAACCAGAGGACTTCAAGGTTGGGAAAGAGAATGCCAACAAGTGTTGCCAGCATCGACAAAGAGCAGAGGACTCCGAATGCCGCTAGCAGATGGCGGCGCGAGCAGTAGTCGACGTTATGGCGTAATAGCTCCCAACTTAACCCGGCGACGCCAAGCAGTCCGACACAGCTGATGGGGCCGAAGAGAAAAAACCACCCATAGGCAGTGAGATAGCCAAAGAGGCCAAGGATATTTTGATGAGGCATCTGTACGTGAAATGTTGCCAGCGCAGCACATTGACTGATGATAAAAGCAGCGAGGACTACTCCAAAGAGGTCTGGATGGCGTTTTGGATGCCAAAATGGATATGTTGTTTCGGCCATTACTTCCCTCCAGCGAGAAAAAAACGAGCCCTCTTTTGTAAACTCGGGCTACTCTCTTCCTGCAAAAAATACCAAAAGTCAAGCTCAGATCGCTATAAGGGACTAGAAAGAAATAACTCAAACGATTCTGGTGAGCGAAGCCATGGGGATGTTGACGATCGTGACGAGCCCTATAGTGTGCTATGGACGAGGAGGCGATCGCCAACAGACCAATTGATCTTAAGCCAGCCGAATCGGTTGAGTTATTCCTTATCCAGTCCCTAAGGGCATGATCTCCTGGTTTGCCAGCTTTTGTCAATGCTAAGGAGTCGTGTGAGAATAAATGCTACGATTTGGCAGGCTGCAACAATCGATCTGTTGACGATACCGTGAGAGAAGGAGGGGAAACAGGCATGAAAAGTGGGTGCACAGGGAAGAAAAAAAGGGCGATCGACGGGGTTTGAACCCGCGACTTTTGGAACCACAATCCAACGCTCTAGCCAACTGAGCTACGATCGCCATACACGAAATCGGTAATGATGCTAGGAGAGAGAGGTTTTTTCGTCAACCGTAGGTTGCGGGTATCACGCCGATTCTTCATCACGCTTTGGATAGAATGTTGAAGATATCAGCAGCTTTTTGAGCTGTCCACCGTGTGATGGGGTTGATATCCAGAAGGTGGCGGATCACTTCGTCGATTGCAGGGCAGAGATTTAGACGTGTCGTGATTTGTGCTCCTATTCGCTCCCATATCAGTTTGTTCTTAGGGTAGCGATCGTGATTGAAAAAATCACGGGCCGCAGATAGCGCCTCTTCGTCAAATAAAAATGTATTGGCAGACGCGCCATAGAAAAGCTCAGTACAGATGATGCCAAGAGACCAGGCATCCATGGAGGGCTGAGCGTTTCTCTCACTATCATATAGCTCTGGAGCCATGTAGGCCGGTGTTCCACAAGGGTGTTTCAGAAAGGCTCCTATGTTTTTTGACAGCCCGAAATCAGTCAATTTAGGGATGATTTTTCCATTCTCTTCGGTTAGTAGGACGTTGCCGCATTTCATATCGAGATGGCACCTGCCTTTTCCCTGGGCATGAATGTCCGCCAGCGTTTGGGAGATAGAAGCCGCCAGTTCAATAGTGCGTTCGATCTCATTCGAAGAGAGAGGAAATGACTGCTCTTCAACAAAATCCCACAGGTCGCCCTTCTCACAGAGCTCCATCATGACCCCTTTGATACCTGTAGGGTCCTTTTGGTTGGAGACAGCCCACATTCTGACGATATGTGAGTTGGAACACTCTTTTGAAATAGCTGTTTCCTCGAGGAGGCTTCTTTGGACAGATTCGATTTTTGCTCGAACGAGCGTTCGTTTTTCCCGGAGTTCGGAGACGTGTTGTAGGGAGGCGTTTGACTCAATGGCTTCTGACAGGTGAAGCTCGAGTTTTTTTAGCTCCACACGAAGCTCTTTTCTCCGTTCTACCTTTGCGTAGGCATAGATGGCCCCAGGTTGATGAGGAAGAAAGGGGCCTGCCAGGTGAGCGACTTTCTCTACGTTTTTAAACCCTCCTTTGCCAAGCCACGACTTCACAAGAACTTGGACCTCTCCTTGAAAAAAGCGCACCTTGAGATCGCAAATATGCCGTTCATCGACGAGGCTTTTTGTTTGTGACTTTCCGCTGAGGGCCAATCGAGAAACCATGTCATGGAGGTTTTCTTTGATAAAACACTCAATTTTATCGGTGTTTTTTTTAAACGCTTTTTTTACAAGCCGAAGGTCGATTTCACGTTCTATCTTCTGGATGTGAAACTCTTTATTTCGTGATCGCAGCTGCTCTGCCGACGCTGTACGTGTCTGCTCGTCACTGACTCGAGGAGGTAGATTTTCTTCTTGGATTTCTGTCTGCGAGGTGGTGGACGGTTGATTGGATGGCAGAGGTTTTTTGGGGGTATTTGTACAAGTGAGGATCTCGACACATTTCATGATGCGGCCTGATTGGAGAGGTTAGAAGTTATGAGGCGGTAACTTTTATCAGCTCGTGATAGTAGATAGTCTTTCCCTGATTTCTGAATAGGGAATCGAAGAATGACGTTCCATAGTCTTCAGGAGGAATAGTATATCCGGGGTGAGGGAGTGTTTGCACAAGCGCTGTCTGTTCTGCAGCGACCTGCAAAAATAGTGATGAATAGGGCTCATCATCGGTGACAAAGACTAAGCGCCCCTGAGGTTGCAAGATGCGGGCTGTCTCCTGGAAAAAGCGAGGGGAGATGATACGATGCTTGGCATGACGTTGCTTTGGCCATGGGTCAGGGAAGTTCACATAGATGGTGGCAACAGAGGAGGAGGGTAGGTAGTTGCTCGACAAGGACATCCCTTCGGCGAAAGCTGCCACGAGGTTTGAGAGGGTATTGTTTTTGACTTTAGACCATATTTTCCTGGTTCTATCGAATCGCTTTTCTACAGCAAGCCAGTTGCATTCTGGATGGTTTTGTGCCTTCTGCGCGATCCACGACCCGTTGCCACTGCAGTATTCAATATGGATTGGCCCAGGAGTGGGGAAGAGCAGTTCATGGTTCCAGCCAGGGAATTGAAATGCGGAAAAATCGGCCAGAGGGGACATATACCACACTCTGTCATGAATCATGACAGTAGGGGAGCTTTTGGGAAATGGGGGAGAGATGTCTTTTGGTTTAACCATGAGAAGTAGTACGCCATCCTTGATTTTGCAAAGGAAGTATACCAGGCCGTTCGCATTTTGAACATCTATCTGACTGGACGTTCGCATTTTTTGGGCCCGAGTTTTGCGAAGCCTTCCCTCATAGTAGCGATAGTCGCGGATAAGCTGTTCGATTCTAGCGACTTTCAAGACGGTGACAAGCTGTTGCGGTGTTTCTGTAAGAGGATCCAGAACTTCGTCCGGATAGGGGAAAGAGCGCCTTGAATATTGGACCAGAACTGTGACACAGTCTCTGTCAGGGTGCGTATTTACAAGCACATTCTGGTATACCTGTGGGTGGGGTAGTTGGCTCTACAATAGGCCCGCGTACAGGCGGCTGTTGTTGGGATAATTTGAAAAAAATTAGTGCGTTTTTAATTCTCAGTTGGACGGGTACTATTCGATAGTTTTGTAAGGGCGCATTGAAGTATTCTGTCGGCCATGGTTTCTGGAATAACAGATATAGAGTATTTGAGATCCTGAAATAGATGGTTGGTGGCGCCTGACCTTACCTCGAGTTTGCACAATTTTTGGACCCATATTCGAGGGTGAAGCAAACCACAGCGTAATGAATTTCGAAGGAATAGGTTTTTTACCCTTACTGAGAAATTCATTTAGCTGTGGAAAGCTTCTCTCCGAATATGGGTCCAAAAATTGTACAAAGTCGAGTTTACATGTTTCTTAGTGCCCATGTGGTTATTTTTATAAAATTCATTACGCGGAGAGCGAAGTGGACAAGCAAGAAAAATGGAAGTTGATAGAGTCTCTTCGTGAAGAGAAAGGTCTGGAAGGGTGGTGTGTTTATTTCGGATACCCTTTGCCACAAGATGATCATGATGAACAGGCGATGGATGATATCATCAACAACCTGGAAGGCGTTGTCTCTTCTTTGTATATGGATATGCCTGAAGTGGCAAAAAAGGGGATTCCTGCATTTGAGAGGTATCATGATGTACTATCTCCGAACCTGATGAAGACGGTATTTGAGCGCGCCTATGATTTCAGCCTTGCCGTACTTACCAATCAAAATTTTGATTCCGATAAGCCAATGTCAGAGCTGGCAAAAGATGGAATTGCTTGGATCATGGGCGAAGGGAAAAACGTAGCAAAGCTTCCTGAAAGCGGGTACAAACCGCTCTGTTTTCCACGAGAGATAGCTCTCCTGTCTCAATTACAAGAGCTAAAGTTAGATCCAGTGTATGCCATTTCTGAAGAGATCAGACAGCTAACAAATCTACAGGTTCTTGATATATTTCAAGAGAATTGTGGTGTGCCTGGTTCAGTATTTAATCTTACAAAGCTCAAAGAGCTCTATCTTTCGATCGGCATGGAAATTTTGCCTGATGCGATCGGAAACCTCACACAACTGATAAAATGCGGTCTTTCTCATAATAACCTTGTTTCTTTACCAAGCTCTATTGGAAAGCTGACCGCCCTCGAAGAGCTAAACATGTTCCATAATGAGTTGACGGGACTTCCTGTTTCTATAGGAAATCTTATCAAATTACAGGATTTGAGGCTGTGTTATAACGCTCTACTCTCAGTTCCCGAAACGATAGGGAATCTCACAGAACTGAGAACGTTAAGGTTGTGTAATAACAAACTATCCTCTCTTCCGGAATCGATAGGGAATCTTTACAATTTAAATTTGCTTGATCTTTCAGGTAATAAAATCAGTTCCCTTCCTGAGTCAATTGGGAATCTCTCTCAGTTGCAGAGGCTTAGCCTGTTTTCTAATGAAATTTCTCGTTTTCCCGAGCCTTTGATGAGATTGACCGATTTGAAAAGACTTGGGCTTGGTTATAATTTTATGTCTTCGGTTCCGAACATAATAGGGGGATTCTATCAATTAGAATCTCTTGCCTTAAGCAAAAACAAGTTGTCAGAAATTCCAGATTCTATAGGCAATTGCACTCACTTACAATTTTTATATATCGATGAAAATCAACTCTCCTTTTTACCGGATTCATTGCTGAGTTGTTGTAAATTGGAAGTGTTGGATCTGGAAGGCAATCGATTTACTTCTATTCCGAATTGGATATGTTCTTTTCGCAGTTTAAGGATTCTTTCTGTTGGTAAAAATTATTTGAAAGTTCTCCCTGAAGAAACTGGAGCTTTATCAAATCTGGAAAAATTAAACATTGCAGGAAATTCCATCATAGAGCTCCCAGAAACCCTTTTGATGTTACCTAAGTTGAAATTACTTTGGGTAGATAGCAAGGTATTATCACGGCGTTCGAGCGAGTTGCTAGACAAA
>CAINFV010000122.1 GCA_903848235.1 Chlamydiia bacterium
GGTTACCTAATAGGAGCGGTGTGAATCGAGAGGTTCACGCACCGTTCTGAGAGGGGCTGGAGGGGAGGTTCCTCTGGTCTACTCACCAAAGTCGAGCATAGATTCCTTTTATTACGGTGATTGCGATGACATGGTCTTCAGAAGGTGTTGTGATTCGAGGGGGTGATGTTGTCGCCTCGGGTCGTTCTACAATTCGCGATGTCAAGATTCAAGGAAATCGTTTTGTTAGCAAGCTGCCGAAAGTTTCGACAGTCGTGAATGCTGATGGGTTGTTTGTGACTCCTGGGCTCATCGATCTTCAGATCAATGGCTTTGGAGGGTGTGAATTTATTGAAGGTGATGCGGCTGTTGCCAGAGCGCAAGAGCAGCTGCCTCGATATGGAGTCACTTCGTTTCTTCCAACTATCGGTACTCAGCCCCTAGAAAAATATCGGCCATCAGCCTTACGAAGAGTCTTCGAACAGGCGAAAGTAAGGGGAGGCGCTGAGGTTCTGGGCTGGCACCTTGAAGGGCCATTTCTCAATCCCCATCAATGTGGCATCCACCGTTGTTCGTATCTATTAGATCATCTTGACGAGCCATTTTGGAGTGAGCTCTTTCGCACCAAATCGATTGCGTTGATGACATTGGCGCCCGAGATGCCATTTGCCGCTCGTCTCCTTGACATGTTAGCTTCTTTTGAAGTTTCCGCTGCCATCGGTCATTCGATGGCTGAGGAGGCGGATCTGCTGATGGCACATAAAAAAGGGGTTCGTTTTGTCACACATCTTTTTAATGCCATGTTGCCGTTTCATCACCGCTCGCCAGGCATTATCGGCGCTGTCCTTGGAGAGGCGTTATTAGGGTTTACGGTTGTCAGCGACCTCTATCACGTGTATCCAGAGGCGTTACAGATGGCTTTTAAGTGTAATCCGAATGGGCTTGCTATTGTCACTGACGGAAATCCCTTGCTAGGCGGGACGGAAAAGAAGGGGACGTTCTTAGGAAACCTTGTAGAAGTTCAGGGTGAGAAAGTCATCACCATACCAGGAGGCGGGCTTGCTGGATCCATTATTCCTCTTGACGAACAGCTGCGCCGGTTGATGTTGGTGACAGGCTGTCCTTTTGAGACTGTGGTACGAGCAGTGACGGAAGTCCCTGCATCATTTGTCCACCAGGCGAAGAAAAAAGGAAAAATAGCAGTTGGCAATGATGCTGATTGTGTTCTTTGGCAGATCATGAATACTGGTATGCGCGTTCTTGCTACCTTTTGTAGAGGTGAACTAGCCTTTTCGCATGATGATTTTTGGCCGAGGGTCACCAAAGTATGAATTCGAGCTCTATGTCCCCTTTCGCGAGAATTATGTTGTTATGGCTCTACCGAATTTTGTATGGGATTGCCCTGATATTTGTTCTTCCGATTCTTCTGTGGAAGCGGATTTTCCGTGGGAAGAAGGAGCATATTAAGCGACGGCTTTTTCCAAAAATTCGATATCCAGTCCCAGGAGCCGGGCCTTTAGTCTGGGCCCATGCTGTCTCAGTAGGGGAAGTGTATGCCATGGCGCCTGTGATAAAGGGGCTCCTTCGGTCCAAGCCGATGTTTCGAGTTGTCGTCTCTACCATTACGCAGACAGGTCATGAGGCAGCCAAAAAGGCCATTCCAGAGGCGGAAGCTCATGTGTTTCTTCCCTTTGATTTTCTCTTTTCTATTCGTCGTGCTTTACATCTTGGCACTCCATCCCTCGTCATTTTCTCTGAAGGTGACATATGGCCCTTGTTCGCTCATGAGGTAAAAGCTCGAGGTGCCGTCGTTGCTGTCGTCAATGGAAAGATTTCTGACCGAACGACCGCTCGCTTCCGCAAGTTTAGGCTCTTTGGCCGGTGGCTGTATTCATTCGTTGACCTTTTCTGTGTGCAAGATCAGACGTTCTATGAACGGTTTTTGGAGCTTGGCGTTCCACAAGAGGCGCTGCACGTCACTGGTAATACAAAGGCTGATGTGACATTTCCTCTCCTCACGGAATTGGAAAAAGCTGCCTTTCGTTCCTCTCTTGGGGTACGGACTGGCGATCGTCTCATTGTCATGGGGTCAACTCACTCTCCAGAGGAAGAAGAGCTTCTCATTCGCCTTATGCCGCTTCTTCGTATATATTCTGATGTTAAGATAGCTCTTGTCCCTCGCCATCCAGAGCGGTTTTTGGAAGTGTTTCATGCGGCACAACAGAAGAGCGACTCCGTAGCTCTGCTTTCAACGTATGATGGGGTCTTGCCGTGGAACATCATTGTCATCGACAAACTGGGGATGTTGACGAAGCTGTATCAACTGTCGACGATTGCCATTGTGTGCGGTAGTTTTACTGATCGCGTTGGCGGACATAATATCTTAGAGCCTGCCTCTGTTGGCGTTCCGGTCCTTGTTGGGCCATATATGCATTCGCAGCAGACATTGTTTCAATCTGCTACTGCGGCACATGCTATCTGTCAGGTCTCTTATGACGACGTCGCGCATACTATTGAGCATTTCCTGACAAATGAACAGGCTCGACGGCAAGCGGCAGATCAAGCGTTTCATTGGGCGCAGACTCTTCGTGGAGCAACGGATCGCACTGTACATATTTTGGTAGAAGCGATCGAAAAAAAATAAGCAGAATGTGAGTCCCTTCTTGTCGGAAAATCGGCACGTACACTAGCATGTGATGGCGTTCTTTTTATATTGGGGTGTCGCCAAGTGGTAAGGCAGTGGTTTTTGGTACCACCATTCGGAGGTTCGAATCCTTCCACCCCAATCTTCTCTTTTTCTTCCCAACTGAACAATAAAGTGTTCTATCAGTCTTTTACGGTAAGCGGAGTGTGGCTGCTCTCGACAGAGTAAGCGTCAACAGCCGTTACACTAAACTTGTCCGTTGAGGACTTCTGTAACAGATGCGCTTTGAATAGCAATTTCGAATTCTCTCTAACAACATCGACGACGTTCGACCCTTTGTAAACCCGATAGAATTGTACTGACGGACTTGCCTTCCATGTTGCTCTTAAATGATAAGGGTGTTTGTGGGCGTGTTTCTTCTTTTTGACAGCTCCATTAAAGAGAGATGGAGGAAGTGGTGGCGGCAGATAGGTATATTGATCGTTGTGTGTGACTGCCGTGGCGCCTAACGATGTAACGACAGTGATATCCACAGTGCCTGGTGTTCCTGGGGGGACGCTTACAGCGATGGTTCTGGAAGAGACAACCGTGAAGCTCGAAGCTTCCGTCGTTCCAAAAAGAACTTGTGTGGCGTCGAGGAAGTTTGTTCCAGTAATGATCACCGTATTTCCACCAGCTGCCGCCCCTGCATTTTGGTTGAGGCTTGTCACTGCTGATGGGATAAGGTTTGTAGCTGAAATGATGGCCTCACCGAAGAATAAAGAAGATTTCCCCGACCAGACGACTGTTGGATTTCCTGCTGGGTCAACGGCAAGGTCTGGAAAATTTGCGTTTGAATCAGGAAGGACCACAGAGATGAGGACTGGTGGTTGCCAGGATCCTTCGAACGGTTTGTTTGTAGAAAAAATTGCCGGAACAGTAAACCCGGCAAAAGCAACGGTTGCATTGCCGGCAGGATCTATAGCGATTTGCGGGGTGACTAAAGCGACATCCTGCTGACTGATGTTCTCTTGGGTTCCCCAACTTCCTTCAAACGGCTTTGTCGCTGACAAAACGACATTGAGGCCACTTACAAGACCTTCCCAAATAGCAGTAGCATTTCCAGCTGAGTCGAGCGCAATTTGGGGCATTACTTGCTCTGAAGGGGTCGACGAGACGGGAAGGAGTGGTTGCCAGTCCCCATCACGAGTCTTGAAGGAAGATTGAATGATAAAAGCAGCATCTCTCCAGATCGCCGTTGCATTGCTGTTTGAATCTAGAGCGACTTGCTGA
>CAINFV010000123.1 GCA_903848235.1 Chlamydiia bacterium
CGTACAACAACTTAAGCAGTGCCTAAAAACCGATTCAATAGATGATTTTGCGTCCATTCAGCGCCTTCTAGAAGAAATCTCTCCCAAAAAAAATGAGCTGGAAGATGAGGTCGCCCACAAGTTCGATGAGTTTTTGCAAGAGAGAAGAGACGATATCAGAACGCTTAAAGAATCTTGCACGGAATCCGCAAAAAAATTCGAGGAAAACCTCAGCGCATTGCAAAAGGAATTTACTTCGGGAGCTGTTGCCGAAGATGCTCTCAAAAATTTTTCTCAGTGGCTGGCAGATTCAAAAAAACTTCTGCTAAAAAATGTGGAGTTATTAAATGGTCTAAAGACTTTTTCTTCCTCAATTCCTCAATTCCTCAATCCATGAAAGAGGAGTATGCCACTCTTTTGCAGGAGGGAAATACTATTCTAGAAACAATTGCGGATACACACAAGCCAATCCCAGATACGGAAAAAGCGATTTCTTTATTCGAAAAGAAAGTAACCGATTATAGCGCGACAATTATCTTGTCCGGTTCGCGACAATTATGATGGCCGGTAGATCGGTCGAGCGCTCAATATATTCCTTTACCAGGAATGTGGAGTATGTTGAATGCCGAGCCGAAAAAGGATTACCGATTATCAGATTAGGTTGTATATGCAAGCCAAAAACGAGAAATGGACAAGAGTAGCGGCCGCAGCTCGAGCTGGATTTAGCGAACGTTCTGCTAGAAGAATAGAAAAAAACGGCTTTCAGCCTGCAAAAACGAAGCACGATTGGAGAACCAGGCCTGATCCATTTGAATCAGTTTGGGCAAACGAAGTGGCTCCTCTACTCGAA
Organism: Chlamydiia bacterium; assembly: GCA_903848235.1. GTDB lineage: Bacteria > Chlamydiota > Chlamydiia > Chlamydiales > FEN-1388 > CAINFV01. Next base: position 830 of record CAINFV010000123.1, read on the forward strand.
GCTCACCCGAACTTAAAACCGAAAACCTTACTGGAAGAACTACAGCGCAGATACGAAGGCAAGTATCCAGACAAGCTTCTCCGAACTCTTCAACGACGAGCCAGACTATGGAAAGCTACCTCAGGACCATCTAAAGAAGTTATTTTTCGTCAAAAGCATCCCCCTGGCTGGCAAGGCATTTCTGATTTTACTGACATGAACGAATTGGGCGTTTCCGTACGTGGCGAGCTACTGGAACACAAGCTGTATCATTACCGCTTGTCCTTCAGTGGTTGGAAGTACGCACAAGTTGTTCTGGGAGGAGAAAGCTTTACCGCGCTTTCAGAAGGCCTTCAAAATGCATTCTGGAGTTCGGGTGGGATCCCAAGGACCCATCGAACCGACAGTCTGTCCGCAGCTTATAAAAATTGCGCAGACAAAGAGAAAGAAGATTTTACGCGGTCGTATCAAGAGCTATGCCAGCACTATGGGATAGAGCCTACGAGGAACAATAAGGGAGTAAGTCATGAAAATGGGTCTATTGAATCCCCGCACAGACATCTCAAGGAATATATAGACCAAGCATTGCTGCTACGAGGATTCCGTAATTTCGACTCTATTGAGGAGTATAAATCATTTATTCGGGAGCTTGTTGCGAGACAAAACAATAGGATTATAAAGGAGTTTACTGAAGAACGTGCCTCTCTCAAGCCTTTACCAGAACGAAAAACAATAGACTATGCTGAGGAGCGTGTTAGGGTGACCTCTTCGAGTACGATAACAGTAAAAAGCGTGACATATTCGGTTCCTTCTCGTTTGATTGGAATGCAGATGAAAGTTCTCGTATACGACGATCGGCTGGAATGTTATGTCGGAGGAGATTTCACAGTGACGTTGAAGCGTTTGAGGAAGCATAAAAAGCGTATTCACTGCATTGACTACCGTCATGTTGTGGAAAGCTTGGCACAAAAGCCACAGGCATTCCGCAATTACATCTACCAAGACGATCTATTCCCGACATTTGCTTTTCGGCAGACATGGGAATTGCTTGATAAACTACTGGACGATCGAGAGGCTTGCCGAGAGTTTGTGAAGATACTCCGAGAGGCAGCGCGTCCGGAAAGAGAAAAAAAGGTTAGCGACTATCTTGAGGAATGTTTGGCTAAAGCTGAGGTTCCAACATCGATCGCCGTAAGGGGGCTGTTCCCCAGGCCCGAAAACTCAGTTCCGACATTGAAAGAGGCGACCCGTGAGCTCGCGGACTACGATGTCCTTTTAAGTAGTCTTAAAAGGAGGGCTGTATGAATAGAGAAAGCGCCATTCTTCCCTTGTTGTTGAATGAACTACGTCTGTCAACGATGAAGCGTTTATGGGAAGATGTTTCCGTTGAGGCCAGAGGAAATAGTTGGTCTAACGCTCGATATCTGGCAACTCTTTGTGAATATGAAATTGCCGAACGTCTCAAGCGTCGTTTGTCGAAGAGAATGTCTGAAGCTCAATTACCAAAAGCAAAAAGTCTTGAATCCTATGACTTTGCTGTTATCAAAGGCGTATCGAAGTCCCAAGTTTTGGGGTTAGCCTCTGGGGACATGTGGATCAAGGAAGGGATGAATATTCTAATTTTTGGCCCATCTGGTGTAGGCAAAACGCATTTGGCGGCCGCAGTAGGAGAAAAACTTGTTGAAAATGGATTGAGGGTGCTTTTTAGTCGAACAACAGAACTCGTGCAAAGGTTACAGGCCGCAAAGAGATCTCTCGCGTTGCCTGCCGCATTGGATAAATTGGACAAGTATGATTGTCTTATACTCGATGATTTTGGGTACGTGCAAAAAGATGAATTTGAGACCAGCGTTCTGTTTGAGCTCATCTGCTGCCGATATGAGCGTAAGAGCATGTTGATTACCTGCAATCAGCCTTTTAAGGAATGGGAGAACATTTTCGTGAATAGGCAGATGGCTGTAGCCGCGATTGACAGAGTAGTTCACAAAGCGTTCATTCTGGAAATTGAAGCGGAAAGCTACCGAAAAAAACAGGCATTGGAAAGAGTGAGGAATAAGACAGTAAAGATCTAAGGACGGGGAGATCTAGGCTGTCCACCAACAGCCCCCAGTCAACAACCGCAGCTTGTGAATGAAAGGTCTGTGTACTGCGGTTGTTGACTGGGGGCTGTTGGTGGACAGCGGGTGAGAAAGACAAGGGTGTAGAGGAAAAGAGCTTTGGCTAGCAGAGCGGGCAATCATAGATAATTGTCGCGAAAGGTTTATCGAGATAAAGGAAGAATAAGGAGGATTATGACCTCATAAACAAAAAAAAGACTTAGAGAGATTGTGAGATAATGATCATGATTCGGTCGAGTGGTGACGACTAAATTTATTGGTTTTGCACCGCCTCTTTATGGGAGGAGTTGA
>CAINFV010000124.1 GCA_903848235.1 Chlamydiia bacterium
CCACCGTACCGCAAGGGAGCCCCAGCATGTTTGGGCTAAAGCCTTAAGAGAAAATAATCATCCTAAAAACGGCAGTTGGAAGCGGTAAAGTAATGCAAGATTTTGATTCTGAATTGGTTCCGGCAGAGGGGCACATTCCCCAAGTGGTGAATGGCCCCTCTACCGGAAACGATTCAGGATCAAAGACCCGCGTCAATTTACCGTTTCCAACGTATGTGTTCACTCACCCTGTGAGTGAACACGGGCATGGGCAAGGGCACGGGCACGACCGGATAGGAACGGGCGGGTGGCTTCACGAGACACGGGAACTATGCTCTGGACTCAACATAAAATTGATGCAATTTAAGAGTTTGTTTGGCAGCATGCTGGGAATTCAAACGGACCCGGCATGCACTTCACAAAGAACGACCTTCAACAACTTACAGCTGACTACGTAGGCAAACTCTCCCCTGAGAGGCGGGCCGCGCTCTGTCACGAGCTTCGCACCGACCTGATGCGTGCGCACGAGCAGCTCGAACAAAACCCCGCAAACAGCTCTCGTCCCTCGAGCTCCCAAGCACCCTGGGAACGGTCGAGCTCTAAGGAAAAAACGTCCCCCGATGATGTGCCTGAGAAAAAGAAGGATGAACCTGAAGAAGAAGATCATGAAGATAAAGATTCCACCCCTTCTGAGGCTTCATCGGAAGCTCTACCGCATCCTCCTCCCGAGCAGAAGCGGAAAGCTGGCAAGCAACCCGGTGCTCCAGGATATGGCAGGACACAACAATTTACAGAGGTAAAACAAGAGGAGCACAGGCCTGTGTGCTGCAAGGGGTGTGGCCATACGTTTTCTTCTGAGACTTCATTCCGTGCGGAAATTGGATTTCATGTGATCGATATCGCTCCTGCAGAACCCGGCAAAATTGGCATCACGGGAACATGCGTGAAACACCTTTACGGTTCCAGCTCTTGTGTCTGTGGCTTTTCGACTGCGACGAAACCCCATGAGTGCCCTCCCGAAAAGGGATGGTCCGTAGATATGGGAGAATGGCGACTCGTCGGACCCACCCTAATGGCGTTTCTTGTCTTTGCCAAACTTCGCCTACACCTGACTATTAGCAAAACGCAGCTCCTACTCGGACAATGGCTCGGAATCAAACTTTCGAGGGGGGTTATCTCTAAAGTTCTGCTTGAAGCTGGACGAGCTGTATCCGATTTGGAACCCACGCTTGTAGAGGCTCTGATAGCAGCCAAGCTCTTGCACATGGATGAGACGTCGTGGTTGGAGCGCGGAGAATGCCGTTGGCTGTGGGTAGGAACAAGCCAGGACACCACAGCCTATATAGTAGGCAGTAGAACCAAAGAAGTGGCCCTGACTCTGCTTGAGTCATTCTCGGGAACACTCATGACCGATGGATACGCCGCGTATCGGTCTTATAAAGATCGCGTGCGCTGCTGGGCGCACCTTACGCGCAAGGCGAAGGGTCTTGCGGATAGCTGGGATCAGGAGACAGCCTCCTTTGGGCGGTTTGCTGCCTCGTCATTTAAAGATATGCAGGATCAAGTGTATCAGATGCGTCAGCAGCCAGAAGCTCGCGGCGCTCTCACTAAAAATGCCATTCATCTACGCAACGCGCTTACAAGGCAAGTGCTGCGTCAAGTGACTTCTACCAATGAGCCTATTCGGAAATTTTGCCAGGAACTTGTGAACGACTTTTCCGCTATTTTTCGTGTACTAGAAGAGCCAGAGCTTCCTTTAACTAACAACTGTGCTGAGAGGGCGCTGAGGTCCCTGGTGCTCCTACGAAAAATTTGCTATGGATCCAAGACTGCCGAAGGCTCTCATACGGTTGCTTTTCTCGCTAGCGTTTGGGATACTTTGACCCTTCGCAAGGTGGAAGCGCATCCCTTTCTTTGTAGACTCTTTGCAAAGCGGCGGATGGGGAGCCCTTCACCCGCATTGCCATCAGCACCTTCCTAGCCCTCTCTCTGAACGACTTCCCCTGGGGAGGAAATTCAGAGATACCCCGATTCTTCCTTTCTACGTATACTAATCGGCAACTCAGAGGTCAACATGGCGTATTTGGACTATGAGAAGCTAGACGTGTATCGTGTAGCCATGGAGCTTGCCCTCTTGGTGGATAAGACCACTGAAGGGATCCCTTCTTATCGAGCTTATCTCATCGATCAAATGAGACGATCGAGCGCTTCCGTGGTGCTGAATATTGCAGAAGGAGCTGGCGAGCACTCCCCCGCAGAAAAGCACCGCTTCTATCGTATGGCGAAGCGCTCTGCCACCGAGTGTGCCAGCACGGTGGAGCTTTGCTGGCACCTCAAACTTGTCGGAGAAGAACAGTACCTTCTAGTGCGCAGTCAGGTCATCCGAGTGGTTGCTATGCTGACGAGGCTGTTCCAAGCAAAGGCTCTCCCTGTCCCCTGAATCCTTACTCGTTCCTATCCGGCCTCTGCCCATGCCCGTGCCCTTGCCCATGCCCGTGTTCACTCACAGGTGAGTGAACACTTACTTATTATTAGCAGTTTATTATTAGTTTATTATTAGTAGTTGTGAAAAATGTTGAAAAATTATACAATTGCCTCTAGATTTATTGAAAAATTTATCACAATGAGGAAGTTATTATGACAAACAC
>CAINFV010000125.1 GCA_903848235.1 Chlamydiia bacterium
AAAGTAAAAGCGGTGATTCAGGCGATGGGAGCGATTACTGTGACCCTTCTTCTTATTCCTCATTCTCTAGGGCTTATCTCAACGGCTACGTTGAGAATGACGAGTATGTGGATCGTCCTTACTGCTGCTCTTTATGCTCTCTATTCAGGGGGTGAATATCTATATGCAAACTTCCACTTCGTACGCCGTGCCATCCTCAGAAAGAGAAAATGGGCGCGGCGTCCGTGGCGCCCTGGCGCGTAACGATCTCTAAGGGACAGGAAAGAATTAAGTCAGACGAATCGTTTGAGTTATTTCTTTCCAGTCCCTAAGGCTCTCCCTGATTTAACCCTCGGCAAACCCCTCCTTGTCATCGTCAACGGTAGGAGGTACTAGGCCTTCTACTGGGGGGTCTAGAGGTAGTTCCTCAACCGGAGAAAGTGGTGCCATACCCGGAGGAGGAAGTGTGCCGACCGCTACGCCGGTAGGGGGTGCAACGCCGACCGCTACGCCGGGAGGTGGTGGAAGAGGGGCTGCGACACCGGCTTTTTTTGCGCCGAAGTATTCGTCGACCTTGGCGTCAAAGCGCCTAACTTGTGCCTGAAGACTCCCGGTAAAAAAGCCTAGGTTTGTGAGTTCTTTATTGAGTTCTTCAAGCTCTCTATCGAGCTGTTTAACTTCAGGATCCTCTTTTCCCATGCACTGAACCAAGAAATCGTATGCTCTTTTGATCGTTGCGTAGTGAAGTGTTAGTTGTCCGAGTTGTTTCTTATACGCCTCAGCTTTAGAAACATAAACAGACTGTGCGTCCATAAATTGTTTTTTAAGCGCCCCGATTCCGCTTCCGGCCTCGGCGACCTTTTTATTGGCCTCCCAAAGTTGCAGACGCTCTGCAATTTCCTCTTTCTCGTCCGCCTTTAGAGCAGCAGTTGCTGGTTCAGGAACCGACCGTCCATGAGGAAGGTGCCGCACGCCGGGAATAGCTTCTTGTAAGCTCCCCAGTTCTGGAATCACGCCTCGTTCCTCTAGCCATTTTCGGTTCGCCAACCAATCGTCCGGCTGTACAACTTCTTGGGCGCCGTAAGGTCCTGTATCACCTCGACGCACTTTCCTAGCATTAATTTTGGAGATAATGGCGTCTCTATCTACTTTGGCCGCCTTCACTTTGGCTTCCGCCTTGACCGTTTTCTCCCGTGCGGAAAGGGCGATTCTTAACTCATCACTCTTCGTCTTTTCGGGATCGATTTCTCCTTGTTCGTTGAGTTTGAACGCAGCAAGTTCTCGCGTCCTGTCTCCAGCTAGCTCAATTTCACTACGTAGAATTTGAAAATGCTGGTCTATGCCACCCAGCGACGTTTTAAATCTCGCGTCCGTTTCGGCTTTTGCAGGATCTAAACGTTCTTGCTCAACAATTGCCTCCGTGGTTATAAGCCTGCTGCGCATAATATCAAGATGAGGGCAATGAACAGGCTTTTCATCGTACATAGATTCCCTCCACTTAAATTTCCCCGTGGTAGCATTATAAACAAGGCGTGATACAATATATGGGCGATTGATATTTGATCCTATTGGCATGGACGTAAAGAAGTGATCGCCAATCTTCCCAGAGCTATCGAAGGCACAATATTTCATCGGATTAAATTCTTTGAGCTTGCGAAGCTCTTTCATCCTGCTTGGAGATACAGAGAACTGGGGGGATCCTGGTTTTGGGTTCTTATTGGGGATGAGTATGAAGGTGAGTTTTTGATCGATGCCTGCAAAATACGCCTGAGTCTCTCTTTCGAAGTGTAGTTCTGCTGCCGACTTTTCGTCCTCAGCACCAGGTGTTGGAATATCAATATCTGTGTCCCATGTCTGGTGGATGGCGATTTTCTCTTCCTTACCATCCTTTTTTTTGACTGTAATCCAATATTCCGTAACGAGGACTGCCTTTCCATTCCGTTCTCCCACCGAAATTCCACCATCATCCGTTGGTAATCCTGTCTTTGGATCGATAGAGTGGGTTTCTAGGTCCGTGATGTCAAGAAACGTAAAATCTGTGTGATTGTCCGCATTGAATTTCGCAATCGCCGACTCTATGTATACCCCAGTGGGTTTTGTGCAATTTGCTGCCTGCCAATCCTTGTCGAGGCGAATCGGCTCTCCTGTCCCTACCTGTACCCCAGTAGCACTAGGAACCACTGAAACGGCTGCAGGCAAGCCTGTGGGCGCTAGTGACCCTGGAGGCATTGTTACCCCGCTTTGGGGCATGGGTCCTGTTGCTGCCATACTCTTCTCCTTATTCCCCACAACGGATGTTGGACACATATTTTTTGACGTTTACTTTTTTTCACCGTGCTCTTTTTGGAAATTTTTGTAAATGACTCTTGCATGGAAAGGGGCTTCTGCCATAAACTCACGTCGCATTTTCAAAAGCTATCGCGGGGTGGAGCAGGGGTTAGCTCGTTGGGCTCATAACCCAAAGGTCGGAGGTTCGAATCCTTCCCCCGCTATTTTTTTTTGTATGTGCATCTCAGGAGTCATCTTGGGCTGGCAGATGTACGGTCTCTTTCTTGTGGCGGTATAGCTCAGCTGGTAGAGCAACGGAATCATAATCCGTGTGTCGTTGGTTCGATCCCAACTGCCGCTATTCTCCATAGCAGAAGAGATTTTCCCGTGAGAGACACTCGAATTCCTTGTATCATCCCTTCAGAGACTTCACGTCTCTTTGCCGTCTATCATCTTCCTGTAGAGCAATTCCTTCCAGCACCCGTCGTTGTGATGTGTCATGGCTTAGGGGGAGATAAAGTTGGCAGAGGGCGCTTTTTAGTCCTTCTCTCTGAACTGCTGGCAGATCATGGCATTGCCTCTGTTCGCTTTGACTTCCAAGGATGTGGTGACAGTGAAGGGGACTTTTCCACCATTACCACACGCCGCTGCTTGACAGATCTTCAGTCTGTCATCGACTGGGTCGAAGGCCAGAAGATGTTTGACCCTTCTCAGTGTTCCCTCTTTGGACGCTCTTTTGGCGGACTCATCGCCATCCTCGGCGCCTCTCAATGGGCGCACCTCCGTGCGATCGGTGTTCAAGCAGCTCCCTTTCATGCAGTGGCACTGTCGGCAGGGCGCGAACAGGGCGCAGGGCCACCCCTGCAGTTTGATGCTTCGAAAAAAGTTCTTCTCTTTGACGGAGAGCCTCTGACGCCCGACTTTCTCGAACAGCTGCAGACAGTTGATATGGCATCTGTTCTCCAGAAGATATCTCATATTCCCTTTCTCCATATCGCAGGGGGGAGAGATACCATCATCGACAACAGCCATACGGATTTATATCGCCAGTGCCGAGAGAGGGCAGAGGCTCCCTCTCACTTTGTCCTCTTGCCAGAAGCAGATCATGGGTGCTCGCAGTATCGCGATCGTCAAACAGCCTTGAAGGAAAGCGCCGAATGGTTCATAAGCCATGGAAGGCTTCTGCATAACGCCTGAATGTCGAGTTTATGCGGAATGCGTGTCTTAAGAGGTGATCGGTCATGGCAAGTCATGAGTCTTTAGAATCCTATCGTGTGGAATTTCAGCCGAAAGTGCCGCATGCCCTTCGAGATATCTCTACTCTATCCTTTGTTAATGAACACAGGGTGACAGTCGATGAAGAGATTCGCTCTCTTCTTTCTCATTTAGATAACGACTGGGTATTAAAATGCATCCCCTCAACAGTAGTCTTTCCTAGGGCACCGCTACGCGTTGGCGTTGTTCTCTCCGGAGGGCCAGCGCCAGGAGGGCATACCGTCATTGCGGGTCTCTTCGACGCTCTCCACGAGTGGAGTCCAGAGAGCATACTCATAGGATTTGAAGATGGGCCACGGGGCCTCCTCAAAAATGCTGCCCGTCAGCTGACACAAGAAGAGATAGACCGCGTTCGCAATACCGGAGGCTTTTCTCTGCTCGGCACTGGGAGGCTGAAAATAGAAAGTGCAGAGGAAATAGCACAGGTGGCAGCCACAGTGCAAAGCCACAACCTCGATGGCCTTGTGTTGATCGGTGGTGATGACTCGAACACCGATGCTGCTATCCTCGCAGAGTCGTTTCGAAGTCAGGGGATCCATACATGTGTCATTGGCATCCCAAAAACAATCGACGGGGATCTGCAAAGCCCTGAGATTCCAATCTCATTTGGTTTTGACACCGCCTGTAAGGTCTATGCTGTTACCATCGGTAACATCGGGAAGGATATCCTCTCTTCAAAAAATACGTATTTTTTCGTTCGTCTTATGGGACGCGTGGCATCGCATATCACCCTTGAATGTGCGCTTCGCACACAGCCGAATATGGCGGTGATCAGCGAAGAGGTGGCAGCGCGTGAGATGACATTGCCAGACCTTGTGCATGACACCGCAGACCTTGTAGAAGAGCGCTATGCAGCAGGCCGCCCATACGGCCTTGTCTTAGTCCCAGAAGGGGTGATCGAGCAGATGGCAAATGTCAAACAGCTGATAGCGGAGCTTAATGACCTGTTCGCCCCTTCCCACCACATGTCGTCAGCGATCAAACAGTGTCAGACACTCACAGAACGTCTTGAATATGTCTCTGACACAATCTCAGAAGTCTCGCGCCTGTGCCTGTCGATGTTCCCGCAAGCGATAAAAGAGCAGCTGGTGTATGAGAGAGATCCTCATGGCAATGTCCAGGTCTCGAAGATAGAGACCGCACGCCTCCTGGCGCTGCTGGTGCAAGCAGAGCTGCGGACAAGAGCTGCGCACACTGGGACGCAGACGCCATTTTCTTTTCAGACAGCATTCTGCGGCTATGAAGGGCGCTCATCATTTCCCTCAAACTTCGACTGTACCTATTGCTACTCGCTTGGGAGATTAGCGACATCTCTCATCGCCAGAAAAATGACAGGCTTTATGGCGGGGATCACAGGACTGCATCTTCCTGTATCAGAATGGGAGCCCCATGCTGTTCCCTTCGCTTCGCTGCTTCATTTTGAACGCCGAGGAGGGGCTCGTAAGCCCGTTATCAGAAAGACACTTGTAGATCTATCAGGAAGCTTGTTTCGCTATTTTGTCGATCATCGTCAGGCATGGCGTCTTTGCGATAACTACCTACAGCCAGGACCCTTGCAGTTCTTTGGGCCGCCTTCCCTTGTCGACACCCCATGCCTCTCCGTCACACTCCGCTCTTCAACACTACCGTAGGAGAGCAGAGACGGAATCTGGAAAATGGCATGCAACAGCATGAGTAGGGGAGACATTCTGAAGCACGGGTTCTACGTGATGGCACTGCTCCTTGGCAAAAGGACAGCGATGGGCAAAAGGGCATCCTACACCAGTAGCAGAGGCGACTCTCTTTGCTGGGAAGAAGACGGACTTGCGCCCCCTTTCAATCACAGGATCCGCAACAGGAATACATGACAGCAGAGCAACGGTATATGGATGGCATGGATGCTGATACAGCTCATCGACAGTGGCAAGTTCTACTAATGCCCCGCGATACATCACCGCCACTCTCGTTGCAATAACCCCTAACGTAGAAAGGTCGTGGGTGATAAAGAGATATCCTATCTTATGCTCTTCTTGCAGATCCTTGAGGAGGGTGAGGACGGACTTCCTCAGCGCTGCATCAAGAGAGGAGAGCGGTTCGTCGAGGACAATGAGCTTCGGCGATAATAGCAATGCTCTGGCAATCGCCAGCCGCTGCTTCTGCCCTCCCGACAGCTCATAGGGAAACCGCCCTTTGAGCTCTACGCCCAGCTGCACCTTCCCAAGCGCCATGTCAGCCCTATCAGCGCGCTCTCCACGCGATACTTCAGGAAAGTGAGTTGTGAACACCTCGTCTAAATGCCAGCCTGCTGTCCTCCGCGGATTTAAACTCGCATCAGGATCTTGGAATATCAGCTGCATGTGCCGTCGCAGCTTCCGCAGCGAATGGGGGCTCGTAGCACCCATATTCACACCTTGGAAGAATACCTTCCCCGATGACACAGGCTCTAACATCAACAACGCCCTCGCCAGCGTTGACTTCCCGCTGCCGCTCTCGCCGACAACGCCCACCGTCTCGCCATAGAGCCCCCGCAAGCTTACCTTGTGGACAGCACAAACACGGCTCTTAGCAGTCTCAAAATCAACAGAAATACGCTCTAACTCAAAAAGAGGTGTCTTTCCGTCCATCATACTGCTGATGCCATGAGTGTGGGGTGACCGAGAATGGAGTCGAGGAGAGTCTTGGTGTAGTCGCACTGAGGATGATAAAAAATATTATCGACAGTGTCGGTTTCTAGCGTCCTTCCATTCCTGAGGATGACAACTCTGTTAGCGCAGCGGGCGACGATTCCAAGGTCATGGGTGATGAGGAGGATGCCAATGCCGTATTCTAATTTG
>CAINFV010000126.1 GCA_903848235.1 Chlamydiia bacterium
ACGTACTGGAAGAAGAACGTTGTCGAGGACGCTGATATCTTCGAGAAGATGAAAAGATTGAAAAATAAAGCCAAAGAACGTGTTTCGAAGCTCTTCTTGAGGCCATTGGGCAAGAGGCTTTCCAAGAATCGATATCGTGCCCTGCGAGGCAGGCTCTAGCCCTCCGATGATGTGGAGGAGTGTCGTCTTTCCTTCACCGGACCGCCCGACGCATGAAACAGTGTCGTGTGGGTAAATGGTGAGCGAGATGTCATGGAAGAGCTCGAAGGGCTTTTCTGCACCTTCGAAGTACTTTCTGATATTGCGAGCCTCGATGAGCGGTTGTTTCATAGTGATTTTAACTCTTCAGAGCCTCTGAAACGTTCATTCGGCAGGCGCGCACTGCTGCAAAGGCACCTGCTAGAGCGGAGGTGACGGAGATAGAAGTAAAAGCGAACAGCAGTGTGGAGATGCTTATGCTTTGTGAGGAGATATCCCCGTAGACACCCTGGTGGAGGACGGCATGGCCTTGGAGGGCGCCAATGAGTGCCAGGAGTTCTGGGAGGAAGTGAAGAGTGATGGCGGCGAGAGCGGCGCCGAGAAGAGAGCCAAAAAGTCCAACGCCAAGCCCTGCGAGGAGGAAGATTGCTGTGATGCTGCGACGTGGTGCGCCGAGAGCTCGTAGCACGGCAATTTCTTTGCGCCTATCATGGGCGAGGATGAAGAGCATAGAGAAGATGTTTGAGCAGGCAACGAAGATGATAATGATAGAAAGGAGGTGAAAAAGGGTGTGCTCGCTGGCGAGCTGTAAGAAGAGCTCTGCGCAGACTTCATACTGGTCAAAACGCTGAACAGTAAAAAGCCCTGGAGCAATATTGTCGATATCGTTTTGAATCATCTTTTGAGTAGCGGTGATGGACAGCGAGGAGGGGATGTCGATGATGATTCCAGAAGTGGCGAAAGCGCCATCGGGAGATAGGTCGGGCTGAATGGCAAGCACTGCCTGACGAGATGTAATCGCAAGTTTTCCTCCAATGGGGAGGATGCCGGAGTCAAAGAATCCGGCGATGTAAAAGGGAAGCGTCAATGTTTGCGCACCTCCCATGTCGACCCCAGAGAACTGAAAGGTCCCAGTGTCTAAGAGGCGGGCTCCTTGTTGGCGCATCTGTTTTGGGAGGAGTGTTGGGTAGCCAAGCGAAGGGATGAATGGAAGAGTGTCATTGCTTGGGATGGCAAGAGGTGGGTGTGAGAGAGAAGCTGTGATGATGGAAAATGGTGGGGCTGCAGTGAGTTCGAGCGTCGCTGTTTCTCCAGTTGGAAGATGGAAGGCGAGGTGCGGGGTGTTATCAGTGAAAGAGAACGAGGCGGTAAGACGGGTTCCTTGTGGAAGGTGATGCGATAGAAGTGTTGCTTCATGAGTGAGCACAACATCGAACTGCTGAATGGCTTCGGCAAGGGGTTTGAGGGAAAGGAGCGACTTGAGAGTTGAATTTTTCAGAAGAGTGATGAGTCGTTCGACTTCAGGCGTTGAAATTTCAGCAACTGGTGACATGGTGGCGGCGTTCATGGCATCGAAGCCAATCAGACACGTATATTGGCTGAGGCTATGGCTTGGAGATGATTCAAGGGCAGGAATCGACAGATGACAGACGGTCGACTCAAAATAGCGCCATGGCAGTGAGTGCTCAGAGAGAGAATTTGTGATGGCGGGGACGGGGTGTATGGATGTTGCATGAGCTTGATACCAGGCGGCAAGGGCTGGTGGGAGCGGCGGGTCTGATGGCGGATCGTAAGAGAGAGATTGTCGGATTGTGCTTAAGCGCTCAGGAGTGAAGTTATGATGGCTTGAGTACAGGTCTAGCTGGTGGTAAGGGGAGTCGAAATAGGCTGGCGTTGGGACAATTCTCATTGGGCCGACAACACTGATAATCTTCTGCGACCAGCGTGTCTCAATGCCCTCAGTCGTTGAGAAAAAGACGAGGATCAGCCAAGTGATGGCTTGAATGACAAGTACGGCGATAAGGCCAACAACGCTGATTGAGAGCTGCCCTTTGCGTGGGATCAGATAGGAGAGGGCAGTGCGAATCTCATACATACGTTATGTGTCGGCCTTGTGAAAGAGGCCTGTTATTTTGTCTCTTTAAATTCAACATGTTGCCGTAAGATTGGATCATATTTCTTGATCGTAATACGTCCTGGAGTTGCTGTCTTGTTTTTTGACGAATAATAAAAATATGTGCTTTTGGTGCTTTTGAGTTTTACAAGCTCTCGTTTGCTAGCCATGAATCCTACTCCTTAACGATTTTTAGACAGTCATCATACCCTTTACTCGATAAATTTTCTAGCCTGAGTTTAGGAGGCTTTTGCAAAAGCCACTTAGAGTCATTTTCGCTGAGGTTCTGAACCAGAAACTTTTTTTTCTGCTAGCGTTAGCTCTGGTGCGTATTCATCGCGTATTTGTTCTAACGTCGGCTGATACGTGCGGCTTGAAAATTGATGGCTTGCGATCGGATTTTCATCACCGCGCACCGGCACGAGGTTAGTGCCTTCGTGAAAAAGAGCTCTTATGTTCCTAGAAAGACAGGTGCAGACAAACGGTACGGGATCATTTTGGGCAACGAAGTTGCGAATGTTTCGAAATCCAACGTCATCAAAGACATGAGCAGATCCGATCGAGACAAGATCTATTCGATCGAGGACTTGCTGCGGGATTTGGCTTTTAATCGTTTCAAAGGTGGCTCCTCCCCCTGAATGGACAATACAAATGATCCTCTCTCCCCCACTGAGATAGCGGTGTGGAGATTTGCATGACATTGGATGACTATTTTCCTGGAGTTCGTGATAGGCTTGTTGAATGGTGTGTAAAACGAGGGTGCTGCCTGCGGGTTCTGTGCGGTTCTTAATGGCTCGTTGGGCATCTGCAAAGGTGAGAGGGACGAAGATGTAGTCAACGCGAGAGCCGTCAAAAATTGCTGAAATCTGTCTCGCCTTTTCCTGACAGTGATGTTCTCTGGATCCAACGCCATTGATAAAGATGATGCGGGCATTATCGGCAAAGAGTGTGTCTCCCACATGCCCATGGGTTGGGCGACCCTCTGTTGTCAGTCCATCGATAACGCAGGGGAGTGCTTGGGCTGCTAGTCTAAGTAGGGAAGAAGGATTGATTAATTGAGAAATAGACATGGCGCCAAAAAATTATATGTTTATTGAGGTCGAATTACTATCACCCTAGTATTGTATTTTGAGCATCCTAATTCAATGGAAAATTAAAAAACGATGCGAATTTCAGGTTCGAGTGAAAATCGTTCATCGGTTTGTGTTCGTAGAAAGGTGTGATATCCCAGTCCGGCGATCATCGCTGCGTTATCAAGACACAGCTCTTTGCTGGGCCAAAAGAGGGGGAGAGGAAGGGTGAGGGAACAATAGGAACGCAGAGAGGCATTCTGTGTCACCCCGCCACCTAAAAATAGCGCTTTTGGCTGAAACGTTTCACAGGCCAGGCGGATCTTTTTGGCGATATCTAGGATCACTGCGTGTTGAAATGAAGCGCAGATGTCGCAGACGGTAGCGTTAGAAAGAGGGCCTTTGGCTTCAAGGGATCGAAGAGTGTAGAGAACAGCGGTCTTTAGTCCGCTAAACGAAAAATGAAGCGGCTTTCCTTTTACGGTGCCAGCACGAAAGGGGAAGGCTGTCGGATTTCCACCTGATGCCTTTAGTTCAACGAGAGGGCCTCCAGGATATCCTAAGGACAGCATCTTTGCCACTTTGTCAAAAGCTTCTCCGGCGGCGTCATCAACACTCTGCCCTATCATGGTATAGTTTCCGACGTCGTCGATGCGTACGAGTGTAGAGTGCCCTCCAGAGAGAATAACACCGAGAGCTGGAAAATACTGGTTAAGATAAGGAACGCTCATCATGGAGGCGTACAGATGAGCCTCGATGTGATTGACGCCAACCAGAGGGCGGTTAAGGGCCCACGCTAGAGCTTTTGCTGTCTGCATGCCAACGAGGAGAGAACCAATGAGGCCAGGGCCTTTTGCCACTGCGATGAGGTCGACGTCCTTTGGCGTGAAAGAAGATCTTGAAAAGCACTGCTCAATGATAGGGATGATGGAATCGATGTGATGGCGAGAGGCTAGTTCTGGAACGACACCACCGAATGAAGCGTGGATGTCGGCCTGTGATGCGATGATATGAGAGATGATTTCCCGCCCCGAACGGACAAGGGCTGCTGATGTCTCATCACATGTAGATTCAATTCCGAGGACTAACACAAATTATAAACCAAGGCCGTAGGCCGCCTTTTTATCGATAATAAAACAGACGGGGTTAGTAGGTGTTCCCAGTCTCTGTGCTGGGAGCTCCTCATAATTATACTCTCCAAAGAGAATTTGTTTGAGTATTTTCGATTTTGACTTGCCAATTGCGAGAGCATACACGGCTTTTGCCTGGTCAATTGCTGGAAATGTCATCGTCAACCGCCAGCAATTTTTCTGTGGAACATGGTTTGGAACATACAGACGCTTTTCTTCTTTCAGGGCCGCCGTCTTTGGGAACAGTGATGCTGTGTGGCCATCTTCTCCGATTCCGAGCATGACGAGGTCAAGCCGTTCTCCAGAACAGACCTTTTTGATTGTTTTCTCATATTCGCTTGCTGCCGCTTCGAGATCGACGGCATCACCAGCTAGGCGATGTTTCTTCGCCTGGTCTAGCGGCGGGCGGCTGAAATAGTTCATCGCATTTCCATAGTTGCTCTCAGGATCTGTGATAGGAACACAGCGCTCATCGCACCAGAAAATGTCTAACAGAGACCAGTTGATCAGTAACGACGCAGAGGGCTCAGTGAATAGCTCAAAGAGGCGTAGTGGAGTATTGCCCCCAGACAGCGCAACGGAACAGGAAGCCCGTACTGACACGGCTTTTTTCACCTCTTCCGTGAATGTCTGACGGCAAAAGTCATACGCATCGTCTTCTGTCTTTGCAACAAACACCTGACGGCGCTCGTCGATGATCACTCGTTTCATCTCGCCCCACTGGTTATTCTAGTGATACGGTTGTATGGGATGGGCCCTTTAAACCTCAACCATTTTCAAAGTGTTGCAGGCAATGGGGCGAGAGCATTATTTTTCTCAGTTTTTTTGGAGTTTGTTCTTGAGTTTTTTTCCACTTTCTACAAATGGATAGAGTGACTTTCTGTACGGTCCCTTACGAAAGCCGTTTTTTCTGCCAAGGACGTGAAGAGAGTAATTCGATCATTGGCAGATAGTGTTCAGAAGTTGCCTGCAAAAAGATCTCACTGGGTAATGCGCCGCCTCTTTGGAAGCTCCCATAAAACAGACAATATGGCATCTCACAGCGGTCCTGTGATGATGCATGAACGACGATATGTCGATCATCGCGTTCATACGCTAAGAGATAATGGACATCATTGTCACCTCTGATCTCTACGCTGGCGATCGTCCCTTCTTCGAGAAAATCGCTGTCCGTTGGCGTGAGTATGATGGACACTTCGCGAGAGTCGATTGAATAACGAATAACAATGTGGTCCGTGTTCTCCTCTACACTGACAGGCTTCCACCCGAGGCGGGAAGCGACCCATGCTTGCAAGTAAATAGCTTGAGTGTCTGAGGAGGTGTTCGCTACGGAGGAAGGGCGGTGGCAATATCGAATCTCTAATTTATTGCACGACGATAGAAGTGCAATAGCTTCAGGGGTGTTAAAGACACGAGCTAAGGTCTCACGCCATGGCTTTGTCCGAGCCCAGTTGAGGTCAACGTATTTTTGTTTGTTCGGCAACCCTAGGATCTCATCGGCAAATAGACCGATGTTCTGTACGTGGTTGGCGTCAAATACGATGCGACCGATGCATGCGTCAAGTTGATCTACGACGGCCTTTACCTCTGACGGAGCATGTCCTAGAAGGAGAAAGACAGGAAGGTCGGCAAGGATTTCAGGGATGAGGAGAAAGGGCACTCTGTGCAGCTGATCTTGAGAGGTTTCTATTGCAAGAACATCGCATGAGATTGCTTTCGACCCATTGCCAACAATCCTCGTTGAGGAATTTTTTCTGAGAAATGACTCCTGAGCACCTGTATCGATAGCGATGAACAGCAGCTTGCAGGGGAATTTCTTGGTAATGAGATTAACGAGTCTCTGTACGTATAACGTTCTCTCGGCGTCTTTTACAACGACAATGAGCGTAAAGAGAGATGCCTTGAGAATATTAGTTCCCTCTGGCGTTATTACAGGAGCTGGCAAATTTCCAAAAAGCTCATCTTCAAATAATTGCATAGTGTGAGATCTCTCCTACATCAATCTCCAGGAACGGCCTTCACGCTGAATCATTCTATTTGCTTCTTCAGGACCCCATGTGCCGGCAGGATAGTTCGTGGAGTCATTCATAGGTGTTGTCTGCCAATGTTGGAGGATGGGCTGGAAGAAATTCCACGAAGCTAAAACCTCATCTTGGCGAGCAAACAACGTCTGATCGCCTAACATACAGTCACATAAAAGCCTTTCATAGGCTTCTGGAGGCGTAGTCCCAAAGTATGAGCTGTATCGAAAGTCCATTTTCACAGGTTGAATAAGAAAACTTCCACCGGGAACTTTCGAATTCATCTTTACAGAGATCCCTTCATCGGGCTGGATTCTGAACACAAGAGCATTTTTTTCATTCGGCACGATAGCGTTAAATAGGACGCCGGGGGCTTCTTTAAAGAAAATAGCTATTTCCGTAGCACGCTTTGGCAATCGTTTGCCAGCCCTGAGAAAGAAGGGTACCCCAGCCCATCGCCAGTTATCGATAAAGAGTTCTAGTGCAACAAAGGTCTCTATATGAGAAGTCGGTGGGACATTTTGTTCTTGACGGTAGCCCACCACCGGCTCTCCATTTTCAAAGCCAGGCCCATACTGCCCGCGAACTGTACACCGATCTACTTGGTCTTTTCGTATGGGCCTGATGGCGGAGAGGGCTTTTACTTTTTCGTCACGAATAGAATCTCCACTGAGATTGACAGGAGGCTCCATGGCAACGAGGCTGAGCAGCTGCATCATGTGGTTTTGGACGATGTCACGAAGAGCGCCTGCCTCTTCATAAAAACGACCTCTCGTGCCAACACCCTCTTGTTCTGCGACGGTGATCTGGATATTGTCGATGTATTTATTGTTCCAGATAGGTTCGAAGATGGCATTTGCAAACCGCAAAACGAGGAGATTTTGGACCGTCTCCTTCCCAAGCCAATGGTCGATGCGGTAAATCTGCTTTTCGCGCAGCGCTGTCGACATCGTCCTATGGAGGTCTATAGCTGTTGGTAAGTCATGGCCGAACGGCTTTTCGATGACAATGCGTGAAAACCGTGTAGGATGGGTTTTCTCATCATAGAGAAGTCCATGCTGCTGAAGCTTCTGGACGATAGTAGGGAAGTGTGAGGGAGGCGTTGAGAGATAGTAGACCCTATTTCCTTTGGTGCCAAAGGCGGCATCAAGGGTTTTGAGCCTTTCCGCAAAGGAGCGATATCCTTCGTCATTGTCGAACTCTGAACGGTGGTAGAACAGCTGCTCGCTGAATGTCTGCCATACCTCATGGTCGATAGGCTGCGTTCGTGAGTGTTGATTGACGGCGTTGTACATCTCATCACGAAACTGTGTGTCCGTCTTCTCCCGTCGAGCAAAGCCAACACATGCAAAGTGAGAAGGGAGCTGTCCTTCATGGGCGAGATTATAGAGAGCTGGCAGAAGC
>CAINFV010000127.1 GCA_903848235.1 Chlamydiia bacterium
ACCTGGGTCGCTCCAAAAGGACAGTACACTGTCACTTCCACTATTGCCAAAGGGATCGATGAAAAAGGTGAAGAACACTCTTTCACGATGATGCAGAGATGGCCGATTAAAAATCAGCTCATTGAAGGCATGAACGTTCGACCAACAAAAATGCTCGATACAGGCTGTCGTATTATTGACACGCAGTTTCCCATTCTTAAAGGAGGAACTTTTTGTACGCCTGGCCCATTCGGAGCAGGAAAAACAGTCCTTCAGCACCACCTGGCAAAATATTCCGCTGTTGACATTGTTATTGCGGTAGCCTGTGGAGAACGCGCAGGTGAGGTCGTCGAAATCCTCAGGGAATTCCCCCATCTCGTTGATCCCCACACAGGTGAGTCACTCATGAAACGCACAGTGATCATCTGCAACACATCCTCAATGCCTGTTGCTTCTCGTGAGGCCTCTGTCTACCTTGGCGTCACACTTGCTGAATACTACAGGCAAATGGGTCTTCATACACTTGTTCTTGCCGACTCAACATCACGATGGGCACAAGCGATGCGCGAGATGTCAGGTCGCCTCGAAGAAATTCCAGGCGAAGAGGCCTTCCCAGCCTACCTTGCTTCCCGTATCTCAGCATTCTACGAACGCTCAGGGGTCATCATCGCAGAAAATGGCCGTTCTGGATCCCTCACCATTGGCGGGGCCGTCTCTCCTGCTGGAGGAAACTTTGAGGAACCCGTCACACAAGCAACGCTTGCTGTTGTGGGAGCCTTTTTAGGCCTCTCACGAGAACGATCCGATTCACGGCGATATCCAGCCATCGATCCTCTTATCTCATGGTCAAAATACTCCACCCAAGTCGCCCACGAGCTTTCCTCGAAGATGCCTGAATGGGGTCATATCGTCGAAAAAGCGGCTAAGATCCTACGAGCCTCCGATGAGATCAAAAAACGGATGGAAGTTGTAGGAGAAGAAGGGATCTCTCTTGAAGATATGATCACCTATCTCAAGGGAGAGCTGTACGACAGCTGTTATCTCCAGCAAAATTCCTTCGACAAAGAAGATTGTTACTGCGATTTGGATAGACAAATGTCGACGCTCGCCATCATGGGGCAGATCCTTGATCAATCGTTCGTCTTCAAAACGCACGACGAAGCCCGCACTTTCTTCTTATCTCTCCAGCATAAGCTGAAGAATGTAAATTATCTCCCCCTTGGAGTAGCAACGTATCTCCAGGCAGTTTCTGAAATTAAGTCGTTGTTGAATATGTGAGGGACAGAATTTATGAGAACGATTCATGAAAAAATCGACGACATCAGGGGAAGCCTCGTCACCGTACGTGGAAGCAAAGCAGGTCTAGGAGAACTCGCACGTATTGAAATGGGCGATGGGCGGACAGCCTATGCTTCAGTACTCAGAATCGATGGCGATAAAACAACCCTACAGGTATTTCAAAATACCCGTGGCATCTCTACAGGCGACAGAGTCATCTTCCTTCGCAGGCAAATGCAGGCCATGTTCAGTCCAAACCTATTAGATTCAAAA